>JAHKLZ010000019.1 GCA_020854775.1 Candidatus Woesearchaeota archaeon
AAATTATTTCATTTAACATAGATTAAGTCTACTTCGTTGTGGTGTTCGTGTTTTGTTTTGGGGAAAGTTTTATATTGTGTTTTGTTTTGTGTTTGATGAAAGGTTTATTGGTGTTTGGGGATAGTATAACTCTTGGTAGGGGTGTTGCTCCTTGTAGGGGTTGGGCTGGGTTTTTGAAGGATTATTTTGAGGCTCAGGATATTCATAATGTTCTTTATAACTTGGGTGTTCCTGGTGATTCTTCTCGTGACTTGTTGGGTAGGTTCGGGATTGAGGCTGAGGCTCGTGTTAAATATATTCGTGAGTCTGATAAGTACATAATATTAATTGGTATTGGTGTGAATGATTCTAGGGGTATGGGTTCTCCTGATGATTTTTGTGTTTCTTTGGATGAGTATTTTTTGAATGTTAAGAAAATTGTTGGGTTGGCTAAGTCTTTTACGAAGGATGTTGTTCTTGTTAGTTTGGTTCCTGTTGATGAATCCTTGATGCCTTTTGAGAACACTTTTTTTAGTAATGAGGTTATTAAAAAATATAATGAATCTCTTTTAAGTATTTCTGAGGAGTTAGGTGTTTTGTATTGTGATGTTTTTAATGAATTTGTTAATAGGGATTATTCTGTTTTGTTATTTGATGGTGTTCATCCTAACAAAGATGGTTATGAATTTATGTATTCTGTGATTAAGAATTTCTTGGTGGAACACAAATTAATTAATTAGTCTTATTTGTCTTTGGTGTTTTAAGAAATATTTATTTTGCTACTATGAGTGTGCTTGTTAGTCTTACTTCTTCTTTGTTTCTTACTTTTTCTAGTACGAATCTTGCTACTGATTCTGGTTCTGGTGCTTTTACTTTTATTATTAAGTCCCATTCCCCGAATAATATGTGTGCTTCTTGTACTTCTTCTAAGTCTCGGAATTCTTCGACTATGTCTTCTACTCCTGATTCATCTAGTGCTACTAATATGTATGCATACATGAAAAACCACCTCGCTTCGTTATTAATAATTCTTTTTGAATTATAAAGTTTATCTAATTATTATGTTTTTTTTTGGTTTTTTTCAAAATGTTTTTATAATATCGCGAATTCCTTTTTTTTTGTGAGGTTGATAACATGATGATAGGAAAAAAAGTTGATGATTTCTCTGCGGAAGTTTTTCATAATGACGAAATTAAAAAGATTAAATTATCTGATTATAAAGGTAAGTGGTTGGTTTTATTGTTTTATCCTGCGGATTTCACTTTTGTTTGTCCTACTGAGTTAGAGGAGGCTGCTGATTCTTATGAGGATTTTAAGAAGGAGAACGCTGAGATTCTTAGTGTTAGTACTGATACTGCTTTTGTTCATAAGGCGTGGCATGATAATTCTCCTGCTATAAAGAAGATTAAGTATCCTATGATTGCTGATCCTACTGGTAATATTTGTAGGCAGTTTAATACTTATTTGGCTGAGGAAGGATTATCTCTTAGGGGGAGTTTCATCATTGATCCTGATGGTATTTTGAGAGCGATGGATGTTCATGATAATAGTATTGGTAGGAATATTCAGGAAATTCTTAGGAAGCTTCAAGCTTCTAAGTTTGTTAGTGAGAATCAGGGCTTGGTTTGTCCTGCGAGTTGGAAGCCTGGTTCTAAGACTTTGAAGCCTGGCATGGATTTGGTTGGTAAATTATGAAACAAAGAATGGCTGTTGTTACTGGTGGTGAGCAAGGTCTTGGTTTTGCTCTCTCGGAGTTATTGTTAAGTGAAGGATTTAAAGTTTTTAGTTTTGATTTAAAGAAGTCTTCGAGTAGGGATAACAAGTTTTTTTTGAAAGTGGATGTTTCTGATGAGAAACAAGTTATTGGTGCTTTTAAAAAAATTAGTAGCGTTGATGTCTTGATAAATAACGCAGGGATTATGCGTCGTTCTTCTACTTTTAATTCTTCGGTTAAAGATTTTGATTTATTATTTGATGTGAATGTTAAGGGTGCGTGGTTAGTGACGAAGCATGCTTTGCATAAGTTGAATAAGAACGCTCGAGTATTAATGATTTCTTCAAGGCATTCTTCTCTTCCTAATAATCCTGGTTTGTATGGGTTGTCTAAGAAGACTCTTGAATTATTAGGAGAGTTGTTAGAAAAGGAGCCTTTGGTTTTAAAGAATAATGTCGTTGTGAAAACCGCGATTCTTGGTCCTTTTAAGACTAAGCTCTCTATGGTTGGTTATACTAAGGATGAGTATGCTAGTCGTAAGAATTTGCTTGATAAAGAAGTTGTTGCTGAAAAGGTTTTTAGATTAATTTTTTCTAAGAAGAAAAAACTGGTTTATAAGAATGGTTTGAAAAAATAAAAGGTCCTGCTTTTTATTATTGGTGAGGGTTTTAGCAGGACCGTCATAGCTGTGTTCTTATAGGGTATTCTTGTTTTCCGGATAGGAATTCTTCTCTTTTCAGATCTTCCATTATGAAGAACTCTTTTTTTTGTAATGGCTCGAATGCTTCGAGGCTCTTCATGAATTCGTCCATCTCGTTCATGTTTTTAAATATTGTTTCGACGAGGAAGTCGTATCCGTTATTAATTCTGTATATTGTGTTTACCTTCGTATTTTTTATTAAGAATCGTTGTAGTTCTTCTTTGTTATTTTTGCTCGCACTTATTAATATTTGGTTTCTGATTTCGTATCCGAGTTTTCTGAAGTCTATTATGGCTGTGCTTTTCTTAATTAGTTGTCTTGTTTCGTAATCTTTTAGTTTATCGAATATTGTGCTTACAGGTATCTTGGTGAGCTTGCTTAGTTTTGTTAGGCTTATTCTGGCGTTGCTTCGGAAGTGGCTTAATAAAATCATTTCTTTTTCTTTTAACACTTTTTTTCAACCTCCTTGGTTAGTTTTTGTGTTTCTCACCTTTTTTGTGTTTACTCAAATTATTTTGATATTGAAACATATAATCATTTTTTCTGAAACTTAAACCGTTGTTTCAACGATTTTCTGAAACAAATTCGTTTTTTCATCTTAATAATAGAAGTAGTATACTTTTTACTATATTATTTAGTCATAACTTGATTTTTTTCTGAAACAAATCTTAGTTTCCTAGTTTCCTAAAGAATGCGAGAAACGCTGTGTGTGAGAAATCTTTTGTTACAGGCCTTGAAACCTTTTCTGAGATGCTCCAATCTCGTTCTATTATTTCGTTGATTTCTTCTAAGAAAAAGTTTTTTGGTTTGTTAATTGTTACTTCTCTTATTTGCATAACGTTAGGAGAATAAACAACTAAGTATCCGCCTATTTTAAGAACTTTAATAGCGGTTTCCCAAGCTTTCCAAGGTTCTGGTACGTCTAACGTGAAAACATCGTATTTTTCTTGAGAAAAATGTTCTGGTTCGTATATGTCTTTAAGTTCTGCTTCTACGTTGTTAAGATTTAATTTTTTTATGTTTTTATTAACAATGTCTAAGTTTTTTTGGGAAACATCGAATGTATGCACTTCTTTTGCTATTTTTCCTAAGAAACAACATAATCCTCCGCTTCCAGCACCTGCATCGATTATTATTGATTCCTTGTTTATGCCTGTCTTCGTAATTATTGGGCCTATGTCTTTCTTTGTTATTGTTTGCGCGCCCCTAGTCATCTTTGAATATTCATCATTAAAATCTGATTGTATTAAGTAAACATCGTGTTTATTCACTTTGATAAAGCCTTCTTTTGTCAAATCTTCTTTTGTTAGTATTCCTGCTCCGAAATTGAAGTCTTTATCAGTATTTACGACGTGTTTTTCAAAAGAATCAAGATTTCTTTTTCTGCCTTTATCGTCTTCAAAGGAGTATGGTAATTTGTATATTGTTTTCTTAGTCATTTTGGTTAAGTAATTCTGTGAGTTTTATAAAATTTTATAAATAAAACAGGATTTCAGGAATTTAAGGGCCGGTAGCCTAGCCTGGATAGGGCGACAGCCTTCTAAGCTGTAGATCGGGGGTTCGAATCCCTCCCGGCTCATTTTTTTTAAGTTTTGCGTAAAAAAATTAGTTTGGGAGGTTTCTCAAGTTTTTTTTTGGATTTGAGTTTATCTCCCGGCTCATTTTTTTTAAGTTTTGTTTTTTAAATTATAAGAATCCTCGAACAATCACAAGTGGTGTATTTGCATCTCCACTTCCTGTAACTAAATCGGCGAGTGATGCAACTAAGTTTTCTATTTTTCTTGGTGTCGTGCCTTGTGCTGCGAATCCGTTCTTATTTTGTTTTTCAACAAACATCCTTTTTTCATCTTCGATAATGCTTTCAATTTCTTCTCTTGTTTTTCCTTCATTGTATAATTTTTGCATGAGATATTTTGTTTTTACGCCGAGTCTGTTTCTATTTTTTATATTAGATGTGCATCCAAAAGCGGACACTGGGTCTGCGAGCTCATATATTCCTGATTCTGGATCTTTATACGCGCCATCCCCATTTATTATAACTTCTATGTTTTTTCCGAATTTTTCTTTAACCATCATTTTTATTTCTTCACATATTAAATCCGCGCTATGTGGGCATAATTTTAATTGTTCAGTTACAGGATCTAAAATGTTCGAACCGAGAAGTCCCCATTCAGAATATACTTTTTGTTTAGGATCTGAACAAATATCTCTTAGTGTAATAACATTAGTGTAGCCTTTGCTTTTTATAGCTTCAACAAATTCATTTCGAACATGAACATTACTAACTAATATTCCGTCAGGATTTTTATTAACTATATAATTAGTGGAATTTGCAAGATATATTTCAACATCACATCCTTCTTCTCTAACGATTTTTTCATAAAAATCAATATAATCCATTCCAGTCTCAGGATGGTATAATCTATTATTACCTAGCTCTTTCGTCGTTATAATATCATCATAAGTCTTATTTAACTTTTTTAGTGTGTTTTTTGTTGTGATTGGATTTCCTTGTTCATCATCAATAAATTTTAGTTGTATTATTACTTTTCCTTTTGGTACTGCTTTTGCTATTGCTTTTAATATCATTGAAAATCTATTTCTTGAAAGAATAGGATGAACTATGCCTATAGTCGAATCTTTTTTTAAATTTAATTTTTGTCTTATCTCTAAAGATACATCTTCAAGTTTTACAACGTTTTGTTGCGTAATTGCGACTACTGCTTCAGTCACACATAAAATATCTGTATCTTTAATCATATCAGGATTTTTTTCAATAGTTCTTTTCACAACATCTAGAATATTATCGTCAAAAGTTATTATTCCTGTTTTCACACCGAACGCTACTACACCTACATTATCTGTTATGTGCATATCATTTCCCCCGTCGTTATTAATTGCTTAACAACCCGATTATTATTTTATTATTATTTTAAAAACTTTTCTTTTATTATCTCAGCAGACTTATACATTTATAATTAATGCTTATTTTCTAATTTTTATCATGAAGAAATTATTGTTTGTTTATCCTCCGTTTTGTACTCCGGCGAGTCCGCCTTATTCTATTACTAATCTTTATTCTTTGTTTAAAGATTGTGTTGATGTGTCTGTTCTTGATTTAAACGTTGAGTTTCATAACACTTTTTTTCTTGATTACAAAGATTATTTTAAAAAAAAGGAGTGGGTTGATTATAATGATGTGTCTAAGAAGTGTAGGGAGGATTTTGCTGATTGTTATTTTAGGAATCATGAATTAATTCTTGCTAATAAGGATCCTCAAGGTTTTGAAGAATTACTAGGTTTAATACTTGAGAAGAAACCTGATTTTGTCGCGTTTAGTATTGTTTATTCCAGTCAAGTTTTTTATGCTTTTGCTTTGATAAAGAAGTTGAAAGAGCTTAATATTAAGACTGTTGTTGGTGGCCCCGCGGTTAGTGATAAATTGAAGGAAACGTCTGATTTGTTTTTTAATAACGAAGAGGATTTGGCTAATTATTTGAATGTTAATATCAAAAAGTCTTTTTTGGATTTTTCTATTTTTGATTTGGATAAGTACTTTGTTCCTGAGACTGTACTTCCTTTAAAGACGAGTTCTACTTGTTATTATAAGGGGTGCGCGTTTTGTTCTCATTATTCTAATGATAAGTACGTTGAGTATGATTTGTTGTTTTTGGATAAAACGTTAAGTAATAATTCTGCTAAGAATTATTTTTTGATTGATGATATGATTCATTCTAAGCGTTTATTGGATTTGGCGAAGCTGTTTAAGAAACACGGTGTTAATTGGGCTTGTCAATTAAAACCCACTAAGGATTTTTCAAAAGAAATACTTCAAGAGTTGAAGAGTTCTGGTTTGAAATTCGTTATGTGGGGTGTTGAGTCTGGTAGTAACAAGGTTTTGAAAGCGATGAATAAATTTTTAACTAAAGAGGAATCTTCCTTGATTCTTAAGAATTCTAAAGAATCAGGCGTTATTAATAGTGTTTTTATCATGTTTGGTTTTCCTACTGAAACCAAGCAGGATTTTCTTGAAACCATTGATTTTTTGAAAGAAAATAAGGATTATGTTGACTTAGTTTCTACTTCTGTTTTTGGTCTTCAACGTGGAACCTTAGTTTATAAGAATCCTGAACGATTTAGCATAACTAAGATATTTGAGGAAAAAAGAACTTTGCTTGGTTCAAAAATATCTTATGAGGTTTCTGAGGGTTTATCTACTGTTGAAGCTATGAGGCTTAGAAAGTCTCATCTTAAGTTTATTGAGTCTGTTAATAAGCTTCCTAGGAAGTTGAGTTTTTTTAGGGAGCACATGTTTTTTTATTAGTTTTTCAAAACATTTATTAAGTTCTTTTTTTGTTTTCTTTTTTTATGAGTGATGTTCCCAGGGTGGGTGTTGCAGTTATTCTTATTAAGGATGATTTGGTTCTTGTTGGTAAGCGTTTGAATTCTCATGGTTCTGGTTGTTGGGGTTTTCCTGGTGGTCACTTGGAGTTTAATGAATCAATTCATGACTGTGCTGTTAGGGAGGTTTTTGAGGAGACTGGTTTGGAAGTTAAGAATGTTAGGGATTTTGTTTTTACTAATGATTTTTTTGTTGATGTCAGAAAACATTTTGTTACTCTTTTTGTTCTTGCTGATTATGTTTCTGGCACTCCTAAGGTTTTGGAGCCTGATAAGTGCGAGGAGTGGTGTTGGTTTTCTTGGGATGATTTGCCTAAGCCTCTTTTTTTACCTATTGAGAATCTTTTAAAGAAAAATGTTAATCCTTTTAATTAATTTTTTTTTGGGGTTAATTAGTTGTTTTGAAGAAACATTTATATAAATATGTTGCTTGCTTATAATGGTTGGGGGTGTTTTTATGAAGTTAATTGTTCCTATGGCGCGTAAAAAAATCAAGGATACTTCTAAATTTATGCCTCCTAGTCCTTTGCTTTGTTTAAGTGGTAAGCCTGTTCTTGTTAGGGTTCTTGAAGTTGTTAAATCTTTAAAGATTTCTGAGGTTATTTTCATTGTTGATAAAGATGATGTTGATCTTAAGAGGATTGTTTCTAAGAATTTTAAGTTTAAAACAAAGTATATTCTTCAAAGAGATCAGAAAGGTGTTGCTCACGCGATTTATGGTGCTAAAAAGTTTGTTGGTGATGAGCCTTGTTTGATTTTGTTTGCTGATTCTATTGTTAAGGCTGATTTGAAATCTTTAGATAAGGTTAAGGCTGATGCGGTTATTTGGACTAAGCAAGTTCATGATCCTAGGGACTTCGGCGTTGTTTTTATTCATAATGGCTCGGTTTCTAGGTTGATTGAGAAGCCTGATTCTCCTGTTTCTGATTTGGCTATGGTTGGTTTGTATTATTTTAAGAAATCTGATCAATTATTTGAGGCTATTGCTTATTTGATTAAGAATAAGATTTTAACTAAAGGTGCTTATCAATTAACGGATGCTCTTCAAATAATGATTAATAAGGGTAACGTGATAGTTAATAGGAATGTTGTTTCTTGGCTTGATTGTGGGTCTAAGAAAAGATTGTTGGATGCTAATAAGTTTTTGTTGAAAGGTAATAAGTTTTCTTCTAATTCTAAGGATTCTGTTTTTATTAATCCTGTTTTTATTGGTAAGGGCGCGGTTATTTCTGGTTCGGTTATTGGGCCTAATGTGTCTGTGGGTATGAATGCTAAGATTCATAATTCTGTTGTTAGTAATTCTGTGATTTGTGAGGATTCTGTTATTGATAGTAATATTTTGGTTGAAAGTTTTATTGGTCGTGGTTCTAAGATTTATGGTTCTTCTAAAATAGTTAATGTGAGGGATCGTGGAGTTGTGCGTGATGAATGAATCTTGTTCTTTTTATACGTGTGAGCAAGGTAGTTATTTTATTCATTCTTTGAAGGATTTCTCAGCTTATCAAGGGTGGTGTGTGTTTTTTGATAAGAATTGGGATTTGTTTAAAGTTATTGATTTGATTTCTTCTGATTTTAATGTTTTTTTTTCTGATAAGACTTTGTTGTTGGAGCGTGATTCTTCTGCTGATTTCTTTGTTGATTTAGATTTTAGGTTTGTTCATGATTTTGATTCTAAGGGTAGAATTTATGAGGTTTATGAGAAAAATGATTCTTTAATTGTTAAGTACACTAAGTTCTTTGATGATTCTTTATCAGAAGTTGTTTTTTCTAGGTTCTTAGCTATTAAGGGTTTGGGTTCTTATGATTTGTTAAAGAATTGGATTAAGAAATTTTATTCGTATGATGCTGAGCGTGGTTCTTTGTCTGAATTGTTTGTTTTTCGTTTGCTTCGTTCTAATTCTAAAAAGATTAGTTTTGGTTTTGGTTTAAATGAGGAAGAAGCAATTGTTAATTCTTTGGTTAAGCCCGTTGTTAAAAAAAGAAACGATTTATTTGTGGATAATAATGTTCAGAAGAAATTATTTGATGAGTACAAGCAAGCTTTGTTATCTGTTGATAATGCTTTTTCTTCTTGTGTGAAAAATGTTAATCATGAGTTCATGATTTTTGCGGGTTATCCTTGGTTCTTCCAAGTTTGGGGTAGGGATGAATGTATTTCTTTGGTTGGTTTGTTTTCTCAGAAAAAGTTTGATGTTGCTAAGAAAATCATGATTAGGAATCTTAGAAGTGTTAATAAGGGGATTTTGCCTAATCGTCTTCCTGAGAGTGTTCTTGGGAGTGCGGATGCTACGGGTTGGTTATTTCAGAGAATATTTTTGTTTTTGAAAATTTCTAAGAATAAGGATTTTGGTTTTTCTGATAAGGAATTGTTGTTGGTTGAGGAGAAGCTTGATGAATTCATTGCTTATTGTAGGAATAATTCTTCTAATGGTTTGGTTTTGAATGGTCCTAAGGAGACTTGGATGGATACTGATGTTGGTGTTGATTCTAGGGAGGGTGCTAGGGTTGAGATTCAGGCTTTGTTTTTGTCTGCTCTTGAATTAAAGAAGTATCTTAGGAGTTTGGTTGGTGATTCTGATTCTGTTTTTAAGTTTAGGAACAAGATTCGTAATAGGAAAACTTTGATTAGAAAACAATTAATTAAAGATAAGGTTATTCGTGATGGTATTAATGATGGTTCTTTGGATTTGTCTGTTAGACCTAATGTTTTTCTTGCGTATTATATTTATCCTGGTTTGGCTATGAAGCATCAGTGGTCTGAGACTTTTGATTTTGTTCTTAAGGAATCTTGGCTTGATTGGGGTGGTGTGTCTAGTATTGGTAAGAATCATGATTTGTTTGTTGATACTTATTCTGGGATGAATAATGAGAGTTATCATCATGGTGATTCTTGGTTTTTTATTAATAACGTTGTTGCTTTGGTTCTTTATGATTTTGATGCTAAGAAGTACAGGAACAAGATTTTGAAGATTAGAAAGGCTAGTGTTCATGAATTGTTGTATTCTGGGTTTGTTGGTTTTTGTGCTGAGGTTAGTTCTGCTAAGAAACTTGAATCTAAGGGTTGTTTGTCTCAGGCTTGGAGTTCTGCTACTTTGTTAGAATTGTTGTTAAAAACTAAGAATATTAGAATTTGACTAAGTCTCCTATATTTGCGTGATGATTAGTTCGTATGTTGTCTATGCTGTATACTTTTTTTTCTTCTTTGTTGTATAATTTTACGTCTATTATTTTTCCTGGTGTTAGTTTTTGTTTTAGTTGTTCTGCTTGGTTTTGGTAACTTTCTGCGTGTCCTAATAGTATTTTGAATTTGTTTGTTGTGTTAAAGTATAATGTGTCTTGTTTTCCGTTGATTATGTCTTTCACGTATAGTTCTGTTAAATCTTTGTTTGAGAATTTTCCTCCTATAACTTCGACTCTCGTTGTGGGTCTTGAAATGTGATATCCTGTGTTTAGTAGTAGTGCTAGAGCTATTGTTAGAAGTATTTTTCCTGAGTAACTTTTTTCTTTTTCTTCTTGTTTCTCAGTAGTTATTGGTTCGCTTATTAATTCAGAAATTTCCGAGCTCATAAGCACCCTTAATGAATATTACTATATAAATATTTCTATTTTTTAAGAAGTTTTGTTATGAATTTAAGCACTAAAAAGTAATTTTTGGTTTTAAAAGATGCTTTAAATGATTTTATGGTTATTTTTTTTGTTTTTAAAATGATGAAAAAGGCTTATTAAACTTTTATTTTTTCAAAATAAGCTTTTTTAAACTTTTTATGCTTTTTTTATGTTTACTGATTAAATATTCTAGTATACATTTTTTTACTTTTTGTTTTTTGTTGTATTTGTTTATTTTCTTGTTTTTTTGTATTTGTTAAACAAAGTTTTTTATACGCGCAGTTTTTTCTTTGTGTTAAAATGCATGTATTAACAACTAATTTTAAAGGAATACACAACATAGGTCTTTATGGTTTTGCTAATGACAAATTCGCGTTACTTGGTAAAGAAATTCCTGATGATGTGTCTGAAGAAATAGGCAAAGTCTTAAAAGTGCCTGTTCATAAAATTTCTATTGCGGGAACTTCTTTGATAGGTGTTTTTGTTGCGGGAAACAATAACAGAATAATTGTGCCTAGTATAATTTTTGATGAAGAAAAAAATGCTTTGAAAGAAGCAGGTATTGATTTTGAAGTTTTTGAAACTAAATTGACTTGTCTTGGTAATAACATGATAGTTGGTGAAAATAAAGCTATTGTTAGTAAAGAATTCAGTGAAGCTGAAGAAAAAAGAATTGCTAAAGCTTTAGAAGTAGAAACTCTAAGAGAAAAGCTTGGTGGTATTTTTTCTATTGGTAGCTTAGTTGTTCTTAATTTGGCTAAGAAAAAATCTTTGATGAGTAATGATTTTGATAGGGAAGATCAGAAATTAATCGAGAAAACTTTTGACGTGGTGGCTACGCCTGGCTCTGTTAACATGGGTAGTCCTTATGTTAGGGCGGGCATTATTTGTAATGGTAATGGTTTCATTGTTGGTTCTAATTCGGGAGGTCCTGAGATTACTAACGCGGATGAAGCCCTTGGTTTTTTGGAGTAAAAAATGAATCAGCAAGAGTATCAACAATTAGTTGAGGAAATTAATTATTATCAGGATTTGCTTAATCAAGTAGAAGCCAGTCTTAACAATCTTAAAAAAACTAGGGAAGACTTAGAGGAATTTAAAAAAGAACAAAGCAAACAAGTTCTTGCACCTATTGCTACTGGTGTTTATGTTGAAGCTGAATTAAAGAATAAGGATTTGTTTGTTAATGTTGGTTCAGGTATTGTTTCTAAGAAATCCGTTGATGAGGCTATTGATATAATTAATAGGCAAGAGCAAGAAATTCTTGTTGATCAAGATAAAGTTATTAAGAAAATCGAAGAGTGTTATGGTTTTTTGCAAAAAAAGGGTGATTGATTTTGTTTGGTTTTTTAAAGCGTAAACTTGGTGACGTTGTTAAAAAATTTTCTAAGGAAGTAGAAGATGAATCTGAAGTAATTGAAGTAGTTGATGAACTTAAAAGTGATGAAGTTGTTGCTCAGGATTCTAAGGATGTTAAGAAAAAAGGTGTTGTTAAGGATTCTTCTAATGTTAAATCAAAGAAAAAAGTTTCTAAGCCAATAGTTGAGAAAGATGTTGTTAAAGAAAAGGTTGAAGAAGATGTCGTTGAAGAAGTAAGTGAATCAGCTGATTCAATTGATGAATCAGTCCAAGAAAAAAGTGTTGAAGAAATTAAAAGTGATGATGTTGTTGAAAAAGAAGTTGTTGATGTTGAATCTTCTAAGAAAGGTTTTTTTTCTAAGTTCAAAGAGACTTTTACTAAGATTAAGTTGTCTGATGAAAAATTTGAGGAATTATTTTGGGATTTAGAAGTTGCTCTTTTAGAGAATAATGTCGCGTTAGAAGTTATTCAGAAAATCAAGGATGATTTGAAGAATGATTTGACTCAGGATAAGATTTCTAGGAAGAATGTTCAAGATACTATTCTTGATTCGCTTAGGAATTCCATAAAAGAAGTTTTGTCTGTTGAAAAAATTGATTTTTTGAAAAAAGTAAATAGTAAGAAGCCTTTTGTTATAGCGGTCATTGGTGTTAATGGTTCGGGTAAGACTACTACTATTGCTAAGCTTTGTTATTATTTGAAAAAGAATAATAAGTCTTTAGTGCTCGCGGCTGCTGATACTTTTAGGGCTGCTGCTATTCAGCAAATTGAGCATCATGCTCAGAATCTTGATGTTAAATTAATTAAGCATGATTATAATTCTGATCCTTCCGCTGTGGCTTTTGATGCGATTAGGCACGCTGAAGCTAAGAATCTTGACGTCGTCGTGATTGATACAGCGGGTAGACTTCATAGTAATGATAATTTGATGAATGAGTTGAAGAAGCTTGTTCGTGTTAATAAGCCTGATCTTAAGTTGTTTGTTGGGGAAAGTATTACTGGTAATGATTGTGTTGAGCAAGCTCGTAAGTATGATGAAATTATTGGTATTGATGCTATTGTTCTTAGTAAAGCTGATATTGATGAGAAAGGTGGCGCGGCTCTTAGTATTAGTTATGTGACTAAGAAGCCTGTTTTGTTTATTGGTACTGGTCAGAATTATGAGGATTTGGAGATTTATGATGAACAAAAAATTCTTAGTAATCTCGGAATTTAGTTGTTTTGATTCTTATTTTGCTTAAATAAACCATAAAATTTATATTGTATTATTTTTTTCAAGGTGTATAGTCCAAAATTTTTTTGATTAAGATTTTTGGGGGTCAGAGGTGATCTTTTGAAAAAAGTTAAATACGCAAAGAAAAAAAATAGTTCTGTAAAAGTAAGTGAACATAAGCACAGCGGTGTTTGTTGTGGTCATTCTGTTTGGATGATTGCTTCAGTTGCTTTAGGTGTTTTGTTTGTGGCTTCTTTGATTCTTGGCTTGACTGGTGTTCTTTCAAGTAAGGAGTCTGGTTTGTCTCAGTCAAGAGCTGAAGCTAAGGCTAACGAATACGTTAATTTGTTGTCTAATCCTGAAATGCCTCTTAATATAGTTGGTGTTGAGAAAGATAGTGGTTTATTCAGAATTGATTTAACAGTGCAAGGTCAGCGTTTAGCTTGGTATATGTCTCCTGATGGTTCTTTGTTCATTCCGGATGTTTTCTCTTTGGATGATATAAGAATGATTGTGGGTCAGCAACAATTACAAGAGCAACAAGCTCAACCTCAACTTGCTAGTTATTCTAATGAGGAAGTTGAATCTTTAGTTTCTTGTTTGGCTGATAAAGACTTCGTTATTTATGGTGCTGACTGGTGTGGTTATACTAATCAAGTATCTTCTTTATTTGGTGGTGCTGATATTAGTAGTATTTACGTTGAATGTACCGTTGAGGATGCTTTGTGTAATGAGAATGAAATAACGGGTTATCCTACTATTAAGATTGGTGGTCAAGTAGTGAATGTTCAACGTTCTCTTGCTGGTTTCGCTGAAGCTACTGGTTGCGCAATTTAATTCTTTTTTTTTCTTTTTTTTCGTATTTTTTCTGGTGACTTAATCAAAAACCTTATTAATGAGTTTTTATTCTTTTTTTGTTATGGTTACGTATTCTCATTCTAGGCTTTCTACTTATGAGCAATGTACTTTGAGGTATAAATATGCTTATATTGATAAAATAAAAACAGAAGTGAGTACTACTGTTGAGGCTTTTATGGGTGATATGGTTCATCAGTCTTTAGAGAAGCTTTACAAAGATTTGAAGTTTGAAAAATTAAATTCTTTGCAGGACTTGTTAGATTTTTTTGATGATCTATGGGTTAGTAATTGGTCTGATGACATAATAATTGTTAAAGAGGATTATTCTCAGGAGAATTATCGTGAGTTGGGTAAGCGCATGATTTCTGATTATTATAATAAGTTTGTTCCTTTTAATCAGGCTAGGACTATTGGTTTGGAAACTCAGAATTATTTGGATTTGAGTGATGATTATAAGATTCATGTTCGTATTGATAGGTTGGCTAGTCCTAAGGAAGGTGTTTATGAGATTCATGATTTTAAGACTAATTCTAATCTTAAGACTCAGGAGGAATTGGATCAGGATAGGCAACTTGCTATTTATGCTTTAGGTGTTAAGAGTATGTATCCTGACGCGAAGGAAATTATTCTTGTTTGGCACTTTTTGGCTTTTAATAAGGAGATGCGTAGTAGTAGGACTGATTTGGAGTTGGAAAATCTTAGGTGTGAAACGATTGATTTGATTAAGAAGATTGAGTCTGAGACTGTTTTTGTTCCTAAACCTTCTGGTTTGTGTGATTATTGTCAGTTTAAAAGTATTTGTCCTGAGTGGAGTCACTTGTTTGAGGAAGATGAAATTAAGAAAGAAGAAGGTTCTAAGTTAGTTGATGAGTATGGAGAATTAAAAAAGCAGGAGAAGGAGTTACAAAAAAGAATTGAGGATGTGAATAAAAAAATTATGGCTTATGCTGATAAGTATGATTTTAAAAGAGTTCACGGTGATAAGTATTCGGTTCTTATTTGGTCTAAGGAAGCGATGAAGTTCCCGGGTAAGGATGATGAGCTTCGTTCTAAGTTTAAGGATGCTTTGAAGGCTCTTAATTTGTTGGAGAAGTATTCTGATGTTAGTAATTGGGATTTGGAAAAAGATTTTGAGTATTTGAATGAGATTGAGAAGCAAGTTCTTTCTCATTTTGGTAATAAGCAAAGAATTTCTAGGTTGTATGTTTCTGATAAGAAATAATTCATAGAGTTTTTAGTGTTTTGTTTTCTGAGCTTACTATTCTTATTCCTGTTCCTATTCTTAGTATCGCTGATATTATTGCCATGTGTTCTTTTCCTGTTCCTGATGATAAATTTATTGCTACGTCGTTGAAGCCTATTTCTTTTTTTAGTTCTGTGAGTCCTATGACTATTTTATCTCTTAGTATTTCTATGGGTTCGCTTAGTTCTATTTCTATGAACTTTATTTCTTTGTTGGTTTTGTAGTTTTCTTTTCCGAACTTGTTAGTTATTAAGTATATTTTTTTCCATTCTTCTGAGTTTATTAATTCTTTTACGTTATTCCAAGTTCCTTTTCCTGTTGTTAGGCAAGCTACTAATATTCCCATTCTTGTTATTTGTGAATTTGTTTTATTTAATAAATATTGTTAGTTTTTTTTTTCAAACATTTTAAATAGTGTTTTTGTTTTCTTTTTCTTTATGAAGGTCAGAATTGGTGGTCAAGCAGTTGTTGAAGGAGTAATGATGCGTTCTGATAACTTTATCAGTACGGCGGTTAGAACTGAGAAAGGCGAGGTTAAAAAAAGGACTAGGCGGTTCAATTCTTTGACTGAGAAACATAGATTTCTTGGTTTGCCTTTTGTTCGTGGCGTATTTATGCTCTTCGAATTGATGGGTATTGGTTTAAAAGAGATTTCTTGGTCTGCTGAGCAAGCAGGTGAGGATGAGCCTCTTACTAAGAAGGAAATGTTTTTTACTTTTGCTTTGTCTTTATTATTGGTTTTATCTATTTTTAAGTTGCTTCCTTGGTTCTTGGCTAATTTCTTTACTGGTTCTTCTTCTCTTGTCGGGGTTAATGTTGTTGATGGTATTTTAAAATTGCTTATTTTCATTATTTATTTGTTTTTGATTTCTTTACTTCCTGATGTTAAGCGTTTATATGAGTATCATGGCGCGGAGCATAAGGTTGTTGCTTGTTATGAGTCTGGTTTGAAGCTTACGCCTAGTAACGCGAATAAGTTTTCTAGGCTTCATCCTAGGTGTGGTACTACTTTTGTTTTCGTTGTTTTTTTGATTGGTATTCTTGTTTATTTGTTGATTCCTCTTAATACTGGTTTTTGGGGTAATTATTTTATTAGGATTATGTTGTTGCCTTTGATTGCGGGTATTTCTTATGAGTTGTTAAGGCTTGAGGGTAAGTATTATTGTAAGAGTAGAATTGTTAGGATTTTGATGTGGCCGGGTATTCAGTTTCAACGTTTAACTACTAGGAATCCTTCTTTGAAGCAGTTGAGCGTTGCGATTACTTCTCTTAATGAATGTATTAAGTCTGAGAATTCTTTGAAGAGCAAGAAGTCTTTGAAGAAAAAATCTTAATTTTTTTGTTTTTTTAATTGTCGGTCTAATTCGTCTCTGTATATGTATTCTTCGTATTTTGTGTTGTCTATTCTTTTATCTAATTTGTCTAGTAGTGGCTTTTTTACTATTTCTTTGAAGTCTTTGCTTATTTCTTTTTTTAATTTCTCTGTTTTTATTATTAATTCTTTTACTTGGTTTATTGTTTGTTTTTGTTCTTCTAAGTCTTGCTTTGTAATTTTTTTGAAGTCTTTTATTCTTATTTCTTTTTCTTCGAAGTCTTTATCTAATAGGTTTACTTGGTCTACTAAGAAATTGTGTCTTTCTATTAGTATTTTTAATTGTTCTATTTTTTTTTCTCTTTCTGGATTACTAGGATATTTTTTGGGTGGTTGTTTTTGTTCTTCGTTTTGTTCTGTTTTTTGTTGTTCTGGTTCCATTTAGGGTTTATTGATTTTCTCTGATATAAAAACGTTGTTTATAAACTTTTGAATGGTGACAAATCTTTTTATACTCTTTAATAAGTTATATTTTAAAGACTTTTTTGATTTTTTTTTTAGTTACATTTATAAAGAAAAAGATAAATCAAGTTTTTGTTATAGTACGATTGATTTTTTCGAAAAAAAAGGGTGGTGAGTATAGTGGACGAGATTATTCCTCCGAAGCCTCCAGAGGGGCAAGATGAGAATTTAACTGATGTTAACGAAGTAAAAGAAGAAGGTTCTTCTGAGGGTGATTCTAAGCCTAAAAAAGGATTGTTTGGAAGATTATTTGGTTCTAAAAAAGAAGATGATAAAAGTTCTGAGAAACTAGTTGAGTCTAAGAAACAAGAAGAAGTTGTTAAAGATGAAAGTTCTGATGATAAGTCTGATGTTTCTATTCCTGATGAGTCTAAGGATTCTGAGGATGATTTGTTTTCAGAAAGTGAGTCTGATAAAGAAATAAAAATTGAGGGTTCTGAGGATGATTTGTTTAAGGGTCCTAGCGAAGTCTTAGAAGGGGATGATGTTTCTGAGTCTTCTGATGTTATTGTTAAGCAAGAGGATCTTGAGAATATTCGTGCTGCTCTTGGTGTTTATGAAAAATCTAATAAGTCTGTTAGGGAAAAATTTGAGGATGATCCTGATAGTTTTTCTGATGATAAATCTGGTGAAGCTAATGATGAGGGTCATGATTGGCTTGGTGAAGCTAATAATGATGATTCTTTGTTTACTGCTGAGTCTACTGAGAAGTCTAAGGCTGAGGTTGTTAAGAAGCCTGTTAAGAAAGTAGAGAAGAAAGTTGAAAAACCTAAAGAGTCTAAGAAAGACGTTGAGAAGTCTAAGGCTGAGGTTGTTAAGAAGGTTGAGAAAAAGGTTGAGAAGAAAGTTGTTAAGCCTGTTAAAAAAATCACTCCTAAAAAAGTCGCTAAACCAGTTAAGAAAGCAAGTGGTGATGATTTGCCTGTTTTTGATTCTAAGAAGATTAAATCTTCAAAGTCTAGTGTTAAGATTTCTAAGGAAATCGTTAAGGACGCGGATTATTCTTTTGATAATTTGAGGAATTTGTCTGAGAAAAGAATTGAAAAACTAATTAAGACTGCTGCATCTAAGAAGAAGAGTGATTTCTTAGATAAGAAGAGAGAAAAATTATTGTTGATGAATTTTGAGAAGCAAGTTAAACAAATTGTTTCTAAGAATATTAACTTGGTTGCTAAAGAAGAAAAGAAGTTCTTAGGTGTTATTGATAAGAAGTCTGTTGAGCTTGATAAAAAGGTTGATGTTGCTGATAAGAAGCTTAATGATTTGTTGAAGAAGGAAGAATCTGTTAAAGTTAGCATTGTTAAGCTTAATAAGGATTTGTCTGATTTGAACAAGAATATTTCTTCTAAGAAAGTTGATGTTCAGAAGCTTGATAAAGTTGTTGCTTCAAGGAAGGATGAGTTGAAGAAGCTTGATGTTAAAAAAGTTGATTTGAATAAACAATTAACTGCTTTGGATAACGCGTTAAAAACTGCTAAGGTTAATAATAAGAAGGCTTTGGATGAGTTGAAGAAGGATTTTGCTAATAAGAAGTTATCTTTAGAGAAAGAACATAAGAGTCTTTTATCTAAGCTTGTTGGTGCTAAGAAGGATTTAACTTTAACTATTAAGAAGATGGAAGATGTTAAGAAGGAAACTAAGGATGCTTTGACTAAGTTAGCTTTGAAGGAGAGAACTGTTGATGAGAAGTCTTTGAATCTTCAAAAGTTGATTGAGGAAGAGAAGAGGGTTCTTGATTTGTTGAAGGAGTCTGAGGAGGGTCATGCTTATGATTCTGATTTTGATGATGAAGCAGATGAAGGTTTTGATTCTGATGAATTTGATTCTCATGAATTAGATGGTTTGATTACTAAGTGTGATGACTTGGTTAGTGAGGGCTTGATTGATGAGGCTAAGCTTTTGTATAATGATATTAGGCAGGCTTTTTTATCTGTTGAGTTATCATTTGATGAAAAGGAGGATTTGAAGTTAAGGATTAAGGAGCTCTATGATAAGATTTTGAGTTCTTCTTAATTCTTTTTTTTTGGGGGGTGTTTTTTTTTGTCTGGGTCTGATGATAAGAATTTTTATTTGTTGAATGGAATGGTTCTTTCTAGTTTGAAGGATTTGGAAGATGAAATAAAAAGGAATATTGGTGGGTCTAATGTTGAGAATTTTGAGCATCATGTTTTGTCTGGTAGGAATGATTATGCTAGTTGGGTTAGACATGTTTTTCATAAAAAAGAGTTAGCGAATAAGTTGGATAAGTGTTTTTCTCCTGTTGATTTTTTAAAGGTTCTAAGTAAGAATACTGCTAATAAGGGTGTTGTTAAAAAAGTTGTTAAGAAGTCTGTTAAGAAATCTGAGAAGAAGGTTGAGAAGCGTGTTGTTAAGTCTGTTAAAAAAACTGTTAAGAAGCCTGTTAATAAGGTTGATGATATTTCTGATAGTAGGAAAGTTCTTGAAAATGTTAAGAAATTAGTTCATAAAAGAAAGAATAATAAATTTGTTAAGAAGAAAAAAGTTGTTCAGGGTCATTCTCAAGTTGTTTTGTTGAATGAGAAAATTGAGGCTTGTAAAGAATTAGCAACTCTTGGCTTGATGAAAGAATCTATGTTGTTGTATAATGAGTTAAGAAAGCAATTCGTTAAGATGAAGCTTGCTCCTTCTGAGAACGAAGCGTTTAGGAAAGATATTAAGGATTTGTATTTTTTTATTAAAGAAAGGTCTTAGTTGCAAGTTATGTATCCTTCTTTTGTTGTTGTTATTTTTTTATTTAGAAATTTTTCTGCTACGTATATGTTTGATTCTAAGTGTCTTGATAAATGTTTGTCTATAGGTATCGTTTTTATTCTTCCTTTTGTTATTGCTAAGAAAGGTATTACTTGATCAGCGAAGAACTCGTCTATTGGTATGTCTTGTTCAATCAGTTTTTTGAATTCGCTTACTACTTCTTCACTCATTGTTTCTTTCATTTTAGGAGATACTCTGTATGTTCCTGTTCTGAATATTTTTCCTTCTTCTTGTTCAAATATTCCATATAATAAAAGGCCTGAACCCGTACTTTCTGCTTCTGCGTATGTTCTCGTTATGTTTATTGGAACTTTAAAATCTGTTAGTTGTGATATTACGTTGTTTGCTTCTTCGTCTGCGAAGTTTAGTTCTTCTAAGTCTTTTGATGCGTTGCTCGCTCCTTTTATTGTTATTAATCTTCCTGGCTTATCAAGTATTAAGGGGTCTAATTTGAGGTTTTTGAATCCTTCTATTTTCAGTGTTATTTCCCCTCTTCCTTTTGGGTAATACCCTCTTTTTAGTAATTTGCATTCGAATCTTCCTTGATTCTCGAAGAATGGCAAGAATACTTCTTTGAAGTAATCATATCCTGGGCTCCATGCTACGTCGGTTCCTCCTTTTATGTTAAAAGAAAATTTTTTTCCTGATAATATGCATGGTAAGAATATTGATTGTATAACTAAGAATATTGAGCCTGCGCTTCCTATGTCTACGTTCACGTTTTTTGAACTTATTTCTCCTGGGTAAAATTCTAATTCGTACGCGCCTCTTTTTAGACCTACGACTTTCGCGTTGCATATTTCTTTTGCTAGAATAACTGAGGTTAGTCCTTGACTGTTTAGTCCTGGTTTCTTTCTTTGTCGTCTTATATTAGTGATTCTGAAGGGTTGTTTTGTGTGTATGCTTAGTGCGAGGCTCATTCGGAGTATGCTTCCTCCTCCTTCTGCGTGTGATCCGTCTATTTCTATCATTGTTACTTAGAACTTATTTATTATTTATCAATATTATTAATTTTTTTGTTTATGTATTGCATTATGAATGTATTATTTTTCTTTGTTTTGCGTTATTTTGTTTTTTATTATTCTTTTTATTCTTCTTTTTAATTTATAATTTTTTAAGTGTTTCTTAGAATTTATTATTAATAAAATTGTTAATATTAATAGGGTGGTGGTTATTGCTATTATTTGTGTTATCTTTTGTTTTTTGTTTTCTACGTGGAATGATTCTTTTGTTGTTACTTCTCTTTCGTTTGGTAAAATCATTTTTGCGTGCAATACGTATTTTCCGGGTTCGCTGTCTTTGGGTATTTTGAAGGTTCTTACGAAGTTTGCTTGTGTTTCTATTGCTACAGTTTCTTGTTTAGTATATATTATTTCATTTGATGGATTCGTTATTTGGAATTGTAGTATGACATCTATTCTTCCTGTGCTTGCCAGGTTTAATAATTTTATACTTGTTAGGAGTTCTTCTCCCGTGTTTATTTTTTTGTAATTTTCTGGTATTGTTAAGTCTATGTTTGAAGATACGTATTCTTGTGCGTGCACTGTTATGCTTAGTAGCAAGGTCATCAGGATTATTAGTATTGTTTTGTTTTTTTTTCATTTTTTTACTTCGTCGAAAAAGTTGAATATTTTGTTTAGGAGTTCTTCTCCTTTTGTTTTTGGACTTAACGCAATGATTTCTGTGTCTTTGGTGTTTTGTTCGGTTATTTCTTTTATTAGTCTTGCTACTTTGTTTTCGTTATTGTAAATTAGTAAGGTTGATAATGTATCTATTATTAAGTATTTTTTTCCAGGTATGTTTTTTAGAAAATAGTTTATTGCTGTGCTTAGTGTTTCTGTTTCTGTTGGGTGTATCACTATTTTGTCTTGTGTTTGTTCTGTTGATACGCAGTCTATGAAGAATAATCTTTGTGTGTTTATATTTTCTTTTTTTAGCGATGATTCTAATGATTCGTGTGGTTTATTCAAAGAAACGTATAAGCCGTATTCGTTTTTTCGTTGTTTTATTTGCTTATTTGTCTCTGTTTGTATTTTTTCTACGGGCAGGATTATTAGTTCAGAGGTCATCTTAATTTCTTTGTCCTATACGGTTTATATATTTTGTTTTTTTGTTTTTTCATGCTAGCATCTTATTGACTCTGTTTATCAAGTCTGTTTTTGTGAACGGTTTAGTTATGTATTCTGAAACGCCTGATTTCATTAAATCATTTTTTCGTTCTACGGATACGGGTATAGCGCTTAAGAATGCATATTTTGCTTTTATTTTTGATTTTTTTAAGTGTTCAAAGATGTCCCATCCTGACATGTCTGGTAACATTATATCTAGTAATATGCAGTCAAAATTGTGTTTTTTGGCTTCTGTTAGTCCTTCTTGTCCTGTGGGTTTCGTCGTCACGTCGAATCCTGCTTTTGTCAGGATTATTTTTACTGCTTCAGCAGTGTCTTGGTTGTCTTCTACGTACAATATTTTTTTCATTTTTTTGTACCTCCTTTAGGTGTTTTTTTTGTTTTTTTTGATCATTTTTTTTATTCTGTCGTCGAATTTCTCAAATGGATCAGGCAAGTTCTCTTTTGTGGTTTCTGTTTTTTTTATGGTTGTTTTTATTGGTAATGTAAAGATAAATTTTGTTCCTTTTCCATATGTGCTTTCAACTCTTATTGTTCCTCCGTGCGCTTCTATTATTTTTTTGGTTATTGCTAAGCCCAGTCCTGTTCCTCCGTATCGTCTTGATATTGACGCATCTACTTGGTAGAATTTCTGGAATAAATTATTTATTTTGTCTTTGGGTATGCCTATGCCTGTGTCTTCCACGCTTATTTCTACGTTTTTATCTTGTTTCTTTGTTCTTATGGTTATTGTTCCTTTTTCTGTGAATTTTACGGCGTTTGTTAACAAATTGTTTAGAATTTGGTTTAATCTTGTGTCGTCCACGTCTATTATTCCTTCGTATCCTAGTTCTAGTTTTAATTTTAGGTCTTTTTGTTTTACTAGTATTTCTAGTTCTTTGGTTGTATTGATTATTAGTTCTTTCAATAAAATAGGGGAGGTTGTTAATTCGAATTTTCCTGATTCCATCCTTGATATTTCTAATAAATTGTTAATTAATATTTTTAGTTGGTCACTGTTTCTTTTTATTGCGTCTAAGCTTTTTAGTTCTTGTTCGTTTAAGCTTGAGTTATAATCACTTATTACTTCTAGGTGTGCATTCATCGCTGTCAGAGGAGTTTTTAATTCGTGTGATACTATGTTTAAAAATTCTGTTTTTGATTTATCTAATTCTTTTAGTTCTTCGTTCGCGTTTTCTAGGTCTTTGTTTAATTTTTTGAAATCGGTTAATATGTGTAGTATTGCTTTCTTTGTTTTTTCTTCCTTTTCTACTTTATTACTTAATTCTTTTGTGTTTTCAATTATTTCTTTTCTTAGGTGTCTTGTTAAAAAAATATTAAGTATTATTCCTAGTATTAATATGAGTAATATGCTTATTATTGCGAATATTTTTTGAAAATTCATGTATTTATTTATGTCGTTTAGTGTTGTCTCTTTGTGTTCTATATTTATGAATTTCCAATCTTTATTTTTTATGTTAAATTCTTTTATTATTGTTATTGATTCTTCTGTTTTTACATTATCTAAGGAGTTTTGTAGTTGTTCATAAGTTTGTTTATATACTAATATGTCTTGTATGTTTTTTCCTATTTCTTCTTTTTGATTTGAATAAATAATTACGTTGTTTGAATCTACTAAGTATAATTCTTCGTATAATTTTTCTGTGCCTTCAAGGAATAATTCTGATATTTTATCTAGGTTTATTAAATAAGCAATTGTTCCATCATATTCTCCATTTCTTATTACAGGTGCGTGTAGAGTTATTCCTTGGAATCCTTCTACTGCTTCAAAAGAATCGCTTAGCACAGGTTCTAACGTGTTTTTTATTTCTTTCATGTGCTCTTGATAACTTATATCTGCTCCTATTGATCCTTTATCTAAAGGATACATGTTAACTATGTGTCCTGTTTTATTTATTCTATAAGATGCGTAGCTTATTTCTTTATTTCTTTGATGAGAAAAATATAATATGTTTTGTGTTTGTTCAGAACCGGGTTCTTCATTAGTTATTATTGCTGATACTACTTCTAGATCAATTATTAAGTATTCTAGTTGTTGTTTTATTATTTTAACGTTTTTTTCTAGTAATATGTTGTTGAATTCTATTTTGTTTTCTATGGTTAAATCTTTTATGTTCTCTGTTGATTGCCAAGAGCTGTATATGAATAGAACAGATATTATTAAGAAAAATAGTACTCCTATGATTATTGTTGATTTTTGTTTAAACATCATTATTTTTAAGGATATTAAGATTAACCATAAGCTGTAATTTAGTATTATTAAGGAGAATATTAATAAGGGGAAGTCTATTAAGTTAAATGAGTAGATTGTTCCGTTTATTATTATGATTGTTATTATGATTGTTAGTAAATTTATTAACATGTTTTTTTCTTGTTTGGTTATTTTTATTCTTTGTTTTAGCATTAGGTAAATCATTGTTGAAATATATGTTGTTAGGACTATTATTAATAGCGGGTAAAGTGTGCCTGTTATTTCTTGTATGTTGTGTTTATGCACTATTACGTCTGATATGTATTTGTTTGAGAAAAGTATTATGGTGATTGCTGTTACGTGTATTAAGTACAGCGCTTTCTTAAAATATTTGTTTATTGCTATTCTCAGTACTTTGAATAATAAGAATATTAGTGTTAGTAAGAGTGTTAAGCTTAATACATGTAATAGTCTTGCTAAAAATAAGGGTTTTATTAAAAAAGTGGGTGAATAAAATATTTCCATTAGTAAGAATATAAATAAAATGAATGATGTGATGTAATATGTTAAATATTTTTTTGTGTATTCTTTGTCTTTTTTTATTGGTTTCGATGTTAGGAATATGTATTGTGAGAATATGACTATTATTAATATTAATATGTATATTATGTCTTGGTATGTTATGCTTATGAACTTTGTTTTTTGTTCTTTTGTTTCTGTAGTAGGTATCCATTCCTTTTTTATTGTTTGGTATGTTCCGTCAGATATTATTTTTGATAGTCCTTCATTTAGTAAGAATAGTAGTTCTCTGTTTCCTTTTTGTACTGCGAATGTAAAGTCTTGTCTGAAATCATAGAGTGTGAATGCTTTTTCTATGTTTTCTATTTCTAGTTCTTTTAATAGTTGTTGTCCTACTAATTCTTGTATTATGATTGCGTCGTGTTTTCCTTGGTTTAGTAATTGGAATGCTTCTGCGAATGTTTCTGTGCACGTTATTTTATTTGATATTTTTTCTCTTTTTGCGTATTCTTCTGCGTTGTCTTTGCACATGACTAGTACTTCTTTGTTTTTTAGGTCTTCTAAATTGTTGATTTTTTGATTT
This sequence comes from Candidatus Woesearchaeota archaeon, assembly GCA_020854775.1. Classification (NCBI taxonomy): domain Archaea; kingdom Nanobdellati; phylum Candidatus Woesearchaeota; species Candidatus Woesearchaeota archaeon. Next base: position 25,103 of record JAHKLZ010000019.1, read on the forward strand.
GTTCTTGTGAATACTGCTCCGTACAACGTGATGTAGGGTACTGTGAAGTCATATATTTGTTCTCTTTCAGGTGTTCTTCCTACTAGGGGTAGTACTTGTATTTTTCCTTCTGCTAAATCTTGTTTTATTTCGTTCCATGGTCCTGCGTAGAAACTTACTTCTAATCCTAAAGAATTCATGGTTGCTTTTAGCAGTTCCACAGAAAATCCTGTGATTGAGCCATCTTCATTAATAACTGAGAAAGGGGGATAATCATATTCTGTTGCTGATTTTATTATTTTTTGTTTATGTGTTTCTTGTTCTTCATCTAAGTATATTGTTACTGAGACTGCTAATCCTGCGTCGTCAACTGTTTTTGTTTGTATGATTTTATTATACATGTACTTTGAACGTTTTTCTCCGTTTGGTTCTATCCATTCATAGTATCCTTTAGCGTCTCGTTTTCCGCTTATTGTATGTTTGGCTATTTCCCAGAATCCAGGAGATGTTTCTTTTAATACATTATAATCTATTCCTTCATATTCAGGGTTATGGTGAAAAATGTTTATCATTGTGTCGTAATCGTAGAGTACTGTGTATCCTTCACCTATTGTTTTTTGTACGGCTATTTCTCTGAATTTTTCATCTTTTTTTAGTTCTTCTAACGTTTTAGTATTAGTTTCTAAGTACATTTCTATTTGTTTTGTTACTTCGTCTACTTTTTGTTCTAACACATTTTTTATTCTATTAGAAAAATCATTTATTGAGTAGTGTTCAACGTATTTTGTTCCTGTTTCTTCATCAACATAATTTGTTACAACTATTAACAATTTTTTTCCGTCTTTGGTTTGTTGTTGTATGCAAGTCATGTACAAAAATTTATTTGTTAATTTATTGTCTTCTTCGTACCACTTATAGAATCCGTAAACGTCTTTACATGTTCCTAGTACTTCTTGAAACAAAGCCCATATATCTGGGAGATCTTCTTTTAATACAGATAAGTTTTTGTTTATGAGATTTTTTTGGGGGTGAAAATATATTTGTCCTGTTTCGGCATCTAGCATAGTTGTGTATCCTGTTTCTCCTACTTGTTGTACGGCTATGCTTTGAAATACTTCGTTTTCTTGTAATTCCTTTATTGTTTCAGGATTATTTTTTAAGTATTCATTTATTTCATAAGCTATGGTTTTGGCTTTAAGTTTTAATTCGAGTTCTTGTAAATCTTCTATTTCTAGTTCTTGTTCTTCTTGTATTTTGAAAGTCGAAGCAGATATTTTGTTAGAACTTTGTTCTTCTATTAAGATTATAGGTATTAATATTATTAAGAAGATTATGCTTAGTGATAACAATCTTTTTTGAGTTTTTTGTTTCATCATTTTTATTTTTTTAATTGTTTTTTTAGTTCTTTGTTTTCTTTTTCTAGTTCTATCATTTTTAATTCTCTGTCAACAGTAGCGTCTTTAAAATCTTCTAATTCTTTTATGTGTTTTTTTAGTTCGTATTCGTATTCTTTTAAGTTGGTGATGTCGTATTTCATAGCTATGTAATTTATTATGTTTTTTTCTTCATCGAATAAAGGAGTTATTGTTACCCTTTCAATGTATTCTTCTCCGTTTTTTCTTTTATTAGTTATTTCTCCTTGCCATATTTTTCCTTCAGATATTGTTCGCCACATTTCTTCGTAGAATTCTTTTGATTGTTTGCCTGATTTGAGTATTTTAGGATTTTTTCCTAGCACTTCTTTAAGGGCGTATCCTGTAATTTTTTCGAAATAAGGATTTACGTATTCTATGCTTCCATTCACTTTAGTTATAACTATGCTTTCTGAAGCTTTTTCTACCATGCTCAAGAATTTTCTTTGTAAATAAATCATGTCTTTTTTTATTTTTTTATCTTGTTCAAGATTCTTTACGAATATTATTCCTTTCCACTTCTTTGGATTTTTTTCTAGTATTCCGCAACTTATTTCTGAAAGAAATGTAGTTTTATTTTTTGTTATGAATTCTAGTTGTTGTTTTTCTGCTTCTGTTTCTAAACAAGTTTTTCTTAAGAATTTGTAAAATGTTTTTTTGTTTTTTAAATTCAGTATTTTTGTTAAGAATATGTTTTTTTCTTTTAATTCATTTTCTTCGTATTTTAACCATTTTATTAGTCTGTTGTTTAATTCTAGGATTTTTCCTTTTCCATTTATGAGAATTATTCCTTCAGGGGAATTGTTAAAAATGTTTTCGAATTTTTTTTCGCTTGCTTCTAATGATTCTTCTGTTATTTTTTTCTCTATTAAATTAGATAAGAACTCAGTTATTAGTTTCAGTATGAATATTTGTTCTTTTGTGAATTCATGTTTTTTATTAACTGAGTCTAGTCCTAGGAATCCGTATATTTCTTCATATTTGTTTATTATTGGAACGCATATTAATGATTTTATTTGTTGTTTTTTGAATATTTTTTTTTCTTTTCTTGCTTGCAGAGGTAATTTGTCAACATCTTTTATGTTTGTTGGTTGTTTTGTTTTTATTTTTTTGAGCCACCAGGGCATGGTGCTTGTTTTTATATTTTGTAATTTGTTTATTTGTGGTTTTGTTTGTTTATTGTACCATTCGTGAGTATTTGTCATATAAGTCATGTCTTTGTTGAATCTGAAAATGTAGCTTCTGTCCATGTTTAGGCTTTTTCCTAGATTTGTTAATGTTGTGTTTATTGTTTTATCAAAATCTTTTAGTGTTGTTTTTACGTACTTAGAAGTTATGTTAATAGCTGTTTTTTGTAGTTCTATTTGTTTTTTCTTTTCTTCTTCGCTTTTTTTTAGTTGTTCTTGTGTTTTGTGTTTTTCTGTTTCATCTATTATTGTGCATATCATTCCGTCATATTTTTTGTTTTTTGTTTTTGGTATTAGCCATCCTGTTTGGTAAGTTTCTTTTTTTGGGGTTATAACAAGCGCTTCATAGTATTGTGGTTTTAGTGTTTTTTTTGCTTTTTTGTAGTAGGGTAAGAATTCTTTTGTTGTTTTTTCAGGAAAATCTTTTATTATATGTAGTCCTATTGCTTTTGTTGTTGTTACATCGCTTATTTTTTCCATTCCTTCGCTAAAAAAAATTATTTTGTCTTCTTTATTTGTTACCCATATTCCTTCTTTTAGTGTGGAAATTGTTTCTTCGTAGAATTGTTTTGTTTTCTCAAGTTCTTGTTTTGTTTTTTCTTGTTCTGTTATGTCTTGATTTACTACTATCGCGCCTAATAATTTTTTTTTATTCATTATTGGTGCTGTGTAATTTGATATTATTTTAGTTTTACCATCGAACGCGTCTATTTCTATTAATTCGTTTGTGATTGTTTTTTTTTGTGTTATTGTTTTGTATAATGCCCATTCTTTTGGTTTTATTTCTTTTCCTGTGGGGTGATGTCTTGCTTTGAAAACTCCGTATTCTGATGGTGGAACTTTTGGTTCGGCTCCCCATATTTTTATGCCTGCAGGATTTCCTTTTATTAGTTTTCCTTTTTCGTCTGCGTACCACAAACCCAGAGGTATTATTTCGAATATTTTGTTTAGCGTTTTATCTGTTAATTCATAACTTTTTAGTTTCTCATCTTCATTCAGGTTTTTTTTGGTTTTTTTCATTTTTTTACTACGGCTTTTTTTGTGGTAAATTTATGTATCTAAAGAAATTTAGTAATATTAAGGTAATGGTTATTGTAAGTGCTAAGAATATATTTAGTAGTATAGTTCTTGTTTTATTATTTATTAATTTATTATCTTGTTCTACGACGAATTCTATTTTTGCTTGTGCGGGTTCTGTTTGTCCTTCATATTCTAAGTTAACAAAAACTGTGTAAGTTCCTGGTTCTAAGTGTTCTGTGTTTATGCTTTTTAAGAATTCGCTTTGGGTTTCTATCATTAATGATTCTTTTTCTTCATAAATGATGTAGTTCTGAGAATTTTTTATTGTGTATTCAACTCTTGCTTCTACTTGTCCTGGTAATCCTAGGTTTATTAATCCAAGTATTAAATCTAAGTTTTTACCTTGTTTTACTAATTTATTTACTGATTCTAAGTATATATCAAACAATACTGGTTTTATTTCTGTTTCGTTTGTTTTGTTTGTTTCTTCAATGATTTCTTCTTCAATGATTTGAGTTTCTTCAATTTGTCTGTTTATTCCTCTTGAAACTGATACGGCTGATCCGCTACTCGTAGGTGTTATTGTGCAAGATTCTGCTTCTGAAGGTCTTGGTCCGGCTTCACAGCTTGGTTCTTTTTTTTCACAACTTCTTGTTTTTAATCCTCCTTCGCATGAGCTCCAAGAAGTACATTGCCAATCAGTTAAACAAATGGTTTCTTCAATTTCTTCATTAATGATGTATTTGTATACTTTATTATTTCTAGTAGTTGTATCAGGAAGTGTTCCTCCTGCTAAATAAATTGTTCCATTAACAGAAGTTACGCTTACTTCACCCATGCGTTGAGGTAGTATGCTGTTTATTGTCCAGGAATCTTTGTTAATATTGTATTTGAATACATAATTAACGATTTCCCAGTCTTCATCCCAGCCTCCTAGTGTGAATACGTTGTTATTCGCGCTTGTTACTCCGTGATACGCTAAGCCTCGTGGCATGTCAGGACCTTGTTTCCAAGAATTATTTTCTATGTTGTATATGAATAATGTTGATTCGGGTAATCCATCACCTTCGTTGTAATTAACACCTCCTACTATGTATATGCTATTATTTTCTCCGATTACTGCTCCTGCTACTCCGTAGTATCCTTCTCTTGATATGGGTAAGTCTGCGCCTTTACTCCAAGAATCAGTTTCTATGTCGTATATGTGTGTGTTGTTTGTTGTTTCATATCCTAAATCTACACTTCCCCCCCTATCAAATATATTTTTCCATTTATTGCTACCATTCCATAATCAAATATGTCATTTGGTGCGTTTTTTCCATAAGTCCAAGAATCATTTTCTATATCATATATTTGCATGATTGATGAGCTTACTGAAGGTCCTATGTATATTTTGTTATCGTAATGTGCTATTCCTGATCCGCTTGCAGGTTCTAACATGTTACTTCTTTGGCTCCAAATCTTTGTTTCTAAGTCATATACCCAATTATTATTCGCGTTTGGAGAAGTTGTTGTGAAACCTCCCATTAAGTATAATTTGTTGTTTGCTTCTGTTAATAGTAACATGCTTGCGCCTTCGCTATAATTTCCAGGAAGATTTGATTCTTGTATCCACGTTTCGTAATAATCACAACTTCCTGGTTCTGTCGCGTTTTCTTTGTAATTAATCGCGTTTGAATATATACAACCTACTATTGTTTGTTCTTCTGTTATTTCAAATGTTATTTGTTGTGTTAAATTCATTGTGTCATTTATCACCCAGATATAATTCTTAGGAGTTAAATTATGGATTGTTGTTGTGTCATTAAAAATTATTATTTCTTGGTTTTCTTCATCATATAAAGTGTAAGGTTTTATTCCTCCTGTCACGTTTATTTGTATAGTTCCATTCTCTCGCTTGACTGTGTAATTTTCGTAGTAAGTAGCATTAACAGTTTTGTATGTTATGTTTAAAGAATAAATACAAGTTTCATCATCTTCATTAGCACTAGGATCATAATTATCTGCATTAATATCTGTGCAACCATATATGATGGGTTCTTCTGCGTAACTATAATTAGACCATCCAAGAACATCGAAACTAATATGATCAGAACCATAAGTAATATTTTCACACTTATCTACATCACATAGTTCTCCGTTTCTATAAATAACATAATTATTAGGTTCAATAACGTTCGTGAAATTTATTTTTGCAGATTGATTTTCAAATTTGGCAGTATTTCCATATACCCAAGTAGTTCCAACTAAGAAATCTGTTTCTTCTATTGTGTTGTTTAACCTATCATTAATCTTAATTTTCACGTGTGTATCCTCGAATACGAAAGAACAAGTGCCCCATTGAGGTTGTAATTGATTTTGATTTTCAAAACCACTATTCAAATCAAAATTAGTAGGTTTGCTTATTATGTTCGTAGCACACCAATCACTAATGTCTTGATTAAAATTATCAGCACCATCAAACATGCTGTGCATGTCGGTGACGCTGCTTGTGTCCCATTTACTGATGTCTTGATTAAAATATGAGGCATAAGTAAACATCCAGCTCATGTCGGTGACGCTGCTTGTGTCCCATTTACTGATGTCTTGATTAAAATGTGTGCCTCCAAACATGCTGTGCATGTCGGTGACGCTGCTTGTGTCCCATTTACTGATGTCTTGATTAAAACCACTGCCTTCAGCGAACATCCAGCTCATATTGGTGACGCTGCTTGTGTCCCATTTACTGATGTCTTGATTAAAAGAAGCTCCTTCAAATAAATAACTCATATCAGTAACGTGACTAGTACAAATAGTGGTATAATTATCAGAATTAACATCCATGGCTCTTAACATAGTATTATCAACAACGGTGTAAGTAATATCGTTGATTATTCTTGTTTCTCCTATGTTTGCTTCAAGACAAAAAATAGTTCCGTTTTCTTCGTTTATAGAATAAGCTGCGCTTAATGTAGTAATTAGACTCATAGTTAATATTATTATAAGCGTTGTTAATATTACCTTATTATTTTTTTGCATGTTCATTTTTTGTTTCGGTTCTAATTTTTTTGTTGAGTTAATTCTTCTTTGTTATTTTTTTAAGGTGTATATTTTTGCCATGCCTACTTTTCTCATGTTTACTTTTCTCGCGCCTTCTAGTTTAGCCAAGTTTAATCTGGTTATGAATCTGTTTTTCTTCATGTGTTCAGATAACTCTGTTATTGTTAATCCGTTCTTGTTTTTTTTAAGAATGGTCACGATGTTGTTAACAATATTGTTGTCATTGTCGTTCATTACTTTGTTCTATTCTTTTTTGTTATTATAAACATTCTCGTTAATTTTTACTTCTTTTTCGAATATTTAGTTGAATTTTTAAACGGTAAATTTATAAACAAAAAAACTTGAGATAGTTTAATAATTAAATAAAAACAAAAGGGATGTGCGTTATGTGGCTTACTAAAAATGAAAAAGCAGTTCTAAATTTACTTTTAGATGATGCTAACATCTCAGACATTTTTATAGCTGAGAAACTTAAGATTTCTAGTCAAGCAGTAGGACGTATAAAAAAGCGCCTCGAAAAAGACATAATAAGAGGCTACACAATTAATTTAAATTCTAAACTTTTAGGGGTTAACATCGTCGCGTTATTTAAAATTTCGTTTAATCAATCAATTGAAAACTTCGATGTTTCTTCATTGGAAAAAAAACTTAAAGAACTGCCTGAGGTAACTATGATGTTTAAAACATTATCTGGTAGTCATGACTATATTTTTCTTGCATCTTTTTCTAACCTGGATGACTTGGAGAAATTTGTAACTGAGAAACGTAATGGTAAGCCTTTTGATTCTTTTTTTATTATTAAAGAATTAATCGCGTTACCTAATAGTTGTGTTTTGAAAAAGTCTGAGAAAAATCTTCTTAAGAAGATGATTGATGATTGCAGAACTAAATCCGCGGATTTTAAATAATCATAAATTAGAAGTTATGTTTATGATTTTGTTTAAAGAATCTCCTTTTTCTAATGAGAATATGAGTGTGTTAGCGCCTTCTTCTTTCGCTATTCTCAGATCTTTTTCGTAGTTGTCTCCTATGAATAAGCATTCATTAGCACTTACGTCTAATTCTTTCAGTACTAATTCAATGTATTTTTTGTTTGGTTTCATTGTTCTTACGTCTTCGCTGCATATTACGCTGTCAAAGAAGCTTCGTAGTCTAAATTTGTTTAACTTAGCTGTTAATAAGTCTTTTGAGTCCTCAGTGACTAAGGCTATTTTGTAATCGCTTAGCACAGGAATCACTTCTTTGAATCCAGGACTTAATACTAAGTTCTTAATGAGTGTTTCTTTGAATAAAGAATAGCCTTTTTCTACGTTATTAAATCCTAGTTTTTTTGATAATAATTCGTATGAATATGTTCTTTTTCGTTTCTTAGGATTTTTTTCTTTTATTAATTCTGATACTATTTTTTTCCATTCATTGTATAAGAGTTCAGGATTTTTTTTGATTTGTTTCGCGAAGAACTTCATCGCTGACATATCCGCGTTTTTAGCACTTGACTTGGTTTGATAAATAGTGTTATCAGCATCAAATATTATTGCTCTTAACAATAAGTCTTTAACGATGTTATTTTTTACGGTTTTGTTTGGAAAAATCATTCTACCTGGTTCACTGCATAAATTATTTTTTATTACGCAGTCAGAAGCGCAGAATAATCCTAATTCGTTTTTTCCAGAAGGTACATATTTGTCTTTACAGTAAACTTCCACGTTTTGTTTCTTAACTTTTGTATAAAAGTTCTTACCGATGATTGTGTTTTTTCCTATTACGCTACTTATTATCTTAGAGTTTTCTCCTATTTTCACGTTTTTATTTATTACTGATTTTGATATGGTGCAATTGTTATTTATGGTTCCTTCAATAGCGCTGTAATTATTTATTACTACGTTATTCTTTATTTCTGCGTCTTTTCCTATAAAAACACCTTTTCCTATCTTAACGTTTTTCCCTATTTTTTTACTTAATATGATTGTTCCAAATTTCTTCGCGAATAATTTATGAGCTTCTAATATGTTCCACGCTCTACCCACATCTACTCTTTCTCCTTTGAATATCCAATACGAAGCTTTTCCTTTCTTTCTCAAAACGTATTCGGCAGGAGGTAGTACTTCTTCAATACCTATTTCATCTACTGCTTTAAAGAATAAAGATCCATTAACTAATACTAAGCCCACGTTTGCTAGGTTTGATGGAAAATTCTTTTTTGGCTTCTCAACTATTTGTACTAATTCATCATTTTTGAATTTGGCAATCCCGTATTCTTCAGGTTTCTTAACTTTTCTTAACGTAACGACACAATCAACCCCTGGTTCTTGATTAAACTTATCTAACAATTCTTGTGTTTGATCCGTTGAAGCTATGCTATCACCGTACTTAACCAAGAAATAATCATTTTCAAGAAAAGAACGTGCACAAAGCAAAGCATTAACAGGTCCTTTTTGTTCTGTTTGCAAAAAGAACTTAAAACTCACATTCTTAACGGATCCATTTCTTTTTTTTAGCTCAGAAACATATTCTGTGTTCACATAATTTCTTATGTCATTAATATTTTCGTTATTACAAATAAAAACAATATCTTCTATTCCGTTACTAATCATTTCATCAGCGTGATGAGCTATTAAAGGCTTACCATAGAAACGAATCATTTCCTTAGATTCCTTGATAGAAAAAGGTTTCATCCGGCTTCCTTTCCCTGCAACTAATATTGCTCCTTTAACTTTTTTTCTTGCTAATCCAATAATTGAATTAGCTAACTTCTTAGAATCATGCCTTATATACAAAGGCTTACCATATTCTTCTTCTGCTTCCTCTTGTATTAAGTCATTAACAACGACTTTCTTAACTATTTTAGAAATCTTATTTATCTGCTCATCGCTCACAAACAAATACTTAGAACCCGCGTTTTCATATCTTTTAATAAGTTTTTTCTCAGGAGGCTTACCATTAACAACTACGAAGTCCAAAACGTTTTTTCCTAAGTACTTCTCTATTTCTTTAACGTGCATGAATAAATCAAAATCATCAGTTACGCCTATTTGAGTAGCTGCGTTAACAACATAAATCTTTCTAGCTTTAGAATTCTTAATAGCTTCAACCATTCCTTTAGGTAATAAATTAACAATAACAGAAGTGTATAAACCTCCAGGTCCTACAACTATTAAATCTGCGTCTTTTATTTCTGAAACGCATTCAGGATTAACCTTGGCATTCTTATTTTTTAAAAACAAATTAGTTATTCTTTTTTTTGAATCGTAACTCCTAGAAATACTTGCTTCTCCTTCCAATATTTTTCCATTACTTAATACTGCACAGACATGAGTGTTACTAAGCGTGCTAGGAAGAACTTTTCCATCTATTTTAAGAATCTTAGAAGCATCCCTTATCGCCTTAGAAAAATCATTATTGTTAAGCTTCGTAAGCGCGGTTATTAGTAAATTCCCGAAATTCATTCCGTGATAAGAAGAATCATTTTTTTCAGATTCAAATCTGAATTTGAACAAATCCTTCATTAACTTAGGAGAATTTGACAAAGAAACCATACAATTTCTTAAATCTCCAGGTGCTAATATGTCGAATTCATCCCTTAAAACACCTGTGCTCCTACCACTATCAGTAACAGCTACTATCGCCGTCAAATCAGAAGTATACCTTCTAAGACCTGACAACAAAACACTTTGCCCTGTGCCGCCCCCGATGCACACAATTTTAACCATTAATACTTGTCATTGTTATCTTATTTTTATAATTTGTTCTTTTCAAACAATTTTTTAATAATTCTCGCACTTAAGAGTAAACTTTATATATTCAATAAAATAAAACAATTAAATGATTAATTTTAGGGGTAAGAGGGCTCAAATAACTATTTTTGTTATTCTAGGAATTTTATTAGTTGTTGGATTAGTTTTGTTTCTTTCTTTGAGAAAAACTGATTCTTCGGTTGATTTTACTGGGCAAGCTGATTTAAACGCTGTTTTGGCTAATATTAATAGTTATTCTACTAATTGTTTTGATAATGTTGTTGATAAAAGTGTTAAAGATGTTTTGTTACAGGGAGGATATTATGATTTAAGTGAAGTGAATCATGAATTGATTGGTTCTTTTTCTATTCCTTATTATTTTAAGGACTACACAAAGATCGTGCCTTCTGAGGAAAGAGTTCTTGAATCTATAAGGTTAATGATTATTGATAACTTTGATTCTTGTGTTGATGATTATTCGGCTTTTGATGATTTTGATATTGAAATCGTTAAACAAAGTACTTCTGCAAATATTGAATCTGATAACGGTTTATTAATATCTTTAAATCCTAATTTAGTCGTTGTTAAAAATGATTTATCTATTGATGTTGAGGGTTTAACAAAATTCGTTGTGTTAGATGTTAATTCTTTGCTTTTGGCTGCTGAAGAAATTATTGATTCGCATATTGGTTTTGATCAAGGTTATGTTAGTTTGACTAGGATTTCCGCAGCGGTTAATAATCACGGATTGTTTTTTAATGCTTTAAGTTATGAGGATAGTGTTGTTTTATTATTGAAAAATAGTGTTGATTCAAGTAACGTATTAGTTTTTATGTTTGAGTTAAATAATTAATTATTAGATGTGATGGTTGAAGAAAATGAATGTGAAAAAATTTGTTGATGTGAATTCGTTAAGAACTTTGTTGTTCTTTGTTACTTTTTTTTCTTTGTTTTTTGTTCAAGTAGTTTCTGCTCAGAATTTTGAGTACAGAGTAGGTGCTTATATTGATAAATTAGAACTTGTACTTCATGATATGGGTTGTACTTATGTTGATGGTGGTAAAGAATATAATTTGTTGAAAACTAATCTTGATGCTTATAAGTATCTTAAACCTAAGCCTTTTGGTTCTTCTTGGGAAGAATATATTAGGGATTATGATTTTGAACCTTATGATTGTGTTGGAACTCCTGTTTATTTGGGGGCTAGGACTTCTGTGAAAGAAGTTGATCATGGTAGATATCCTCGTTGGATAAGATTAGATAATGATGATACTTATGATAGGTTTTTAGAAGGAGAATTAATGCCTGAAACTGAGCAAGGTCCTATTGAATACGTGATTTTAGATACTAGAAAAGTTGATTTGAAAAGTGTAACTAATGAGTTGTTGTTTGATTTAATAATTGGTGAAGGTGTATTTGAGCTTCCTAGAAGAAATGTTTCTTATAGGTATGGTCCTATGATTACATCTGTACCAATTAGTAGTGCGCCTTTTGTAGTTACGTTGACTTGGGATTCTATTAATGATCAAATCTTTGTTTATGAAGTGGATGATGAATCTGTTTTGTTAAATGAATTAACTAAGAGGCTTGAATCAAATCAGAATCAAATTATTGATTTGTTTAATTATTATAAGGATGATAATTTGTATATGGCTAAGGGCGCTGAAGTTGTTAGAAGAAAGTTTTGGGAGCATCATGGTTTTTATGATTATGATTCTGTTTGTTCTTATGATAAGGATTCTTTGAAAGATTTGAAGTATTATGATTATTATTTTTGTGATGGTAATCAAGTAATTCTTCCTTCTAAACAATATGTGGATTGGATCGCGGATGCTAGTACTAATCAAGACTTAAAAAATGATATAAGGTTTAGTTTTTATCATGAATTATTGGCTGATGAATTGGTTAAAAAAAATCCTAACATTGTGAATGCTTTGAATGAGTTACGCAATTTAGATTTTTGTGAAAGGGTTTTAAGGGCTGATATTCTTGGTAATGATCCTAGTTTTAGAGGGGCCTTTTTAGAGTTGGATGATATGAGACGAATTTTAGGGAATCATATAACTCTTGAAGAGTTTGATTTACTTAGAATTAATTCTTTTAATAGACACGTTTTATTGGAAGGATGTGATTTGAGCAAAGTTACTCTTGCGGGTGCTGGAGAAACAACTATTGTTGGAGGTACTAAGTTCGGTGTTAGAAATTATGCTTTTCTTCCTAGTTTGTTGTTGAGGAACTTAGATTTGTACATTTATGAGGATGTGAATCCTAGTAATCTTATTGCTTGGGCTAAGTTGAATTATTCTGCGTATAATGCTTCCAATATTAACAATCCTTTTGAAATGGTTTTTACTCCTCTTTACAAAGGTAATTATCCTGTTATTGATTCTGGATTAAAAACAGAGGTTCTGCCTAGGCCTTTAGTTGTGTATCAAGATAATTTTAAGCCTTCTTTTACTTTTTTTAGTGATGCTAGAATAGTATCTATTGAAAAAGGCGTTGTTAATCTTCAGGATAAGTTTATTAATAATGATAGAAAGATTTCTTTTAATTTGGCTGCTTTAAGTCATACTGGTTCTGCTATAAGGTCTAATCCTGAAGTTGTTACTGCTGGTTGTCTTAGGGTTTTAGATAATGATTTTTGTGATTCTTTTATTAATATAAGGTTTGAAAATGATTTTTTAGTTATTAATATTGATGGTTCTTCGGGTGATGTTGATATTAATAATTATATTAATTCAGGTTCAGGCATGGGTCGTTATAAATTAGAGCTTTCAGGTTCTGTTGATAATCCGGTTACTTTAATTAATGGTGATAAGACTTATGAGATTACTGGCGATGTTGAAATAAATATTGCTTCTGTGACTTCGAAAGCAGGCAGTACTGATCTCACTGTGAATAAGGATTTTAGATTGCAAGAAATGACTGTTAGTGTTAATAAGGGTGATTTTATTGTTTCTGAAAGTAATAATAAGTATATTTTGGCTGAGGGTAGTGACGCTAAGATTTATTCAATTTTAGAAAATAAGAATAATGAATGGGTTTTAGAAGGTTCTTCGGGTTCTATTTTGTTAGAGCAAGGTTCTGTTGAGATGATTCAGAACGGGGTATCTGTTATTCATACTAGTTCTACTCAGCCTGTGCTTATTAATGATGAATCTAATCCTTTTTCTCGTAGAGGTATTGATTCTGGTTCTTTGAGTGTTCCTGAAATAATTGCTAATTATGATGATCCTTTGAATGTTATTTCTTTGAAACAAAATAATTATGTTGTTAGTGAATTCTCAGATTTTAAAGGAGTTTTTAGAACGAGTTTTGATCCTTTGACGTATATGGAATTACATGGTAATTTGGGTGAAGGCGCAGTTATTGGTTTTAATAATGGTTGGGATATTTATAGGGATGGTGAGGAACTTGTTTTTGTTAATTCAAAGTTTCATGCTACTAATACTGGTGGTGCTTTGGAAGATGAGTTATTAATGTTTATTTCTCCTCCTCCGCCTGACGCGATTATTAAGATGGGTGATAAGAATACTAAATTGAATCAGGATACTTTTAGTCAATTATTATCTCTTTTGGCTCAATAACTTTTTTTTCTTTTTTTTTCGAAACTTTTTTAATATCTTTTTCTTTCTAGTTGTGTAGGTGGTATTTTTATGAGTGATGAATCTAATAAGTCGTCCGGCGTTGCTCTTGTTGAGGAGCGTTTGAGGAAGCTTGATGAGTTAAGGAATCAGGGTATTAATCCTTATCCTTATACTTTTGATGTTACGTCTTTTGCTGATGAGATTAAGAAGAAGTATGCTTATTTGAAGCCTGAAGAAAAAGTTGAGGATGTTGTTTCTGTTGCGGGCAGGGTTGTTTTGTTTCGTCGTATGGGTAAGGCTTCTTTTATTACGATTCGTCAGGATTCTGGGGATTTGCAGTTATATATTAGGAGTGAGGATGTTGGGTCTGATAATTATGATTTGATTAAGAAGTTTGATCTTGGTGATTTTATTGGTGCTTCTGGTTCTGTTTTTAAGACTAGGATGGGTGAAGTAACTGTTTATGTTCAAAAGTTTGAAATGCTTTGTAAGGCGATTAAGCCTTTGCCTGATAAGTATCATGGTTTGCAGGATCAGGAGTTGAAGTATAGGAAGAGGCATTTGGATTTGATTATGAGTCCTTCTTCTAAGGATGTTTTGACTAAGCGCATGCTTATTCTTAAGTATATTCGTGAGTTCTTGGATGCGCGAGGTTTCTTGGAGGTTGAGACGCCTGTTCTTCATACTCTTTATGGGGGGGCCGCGGCGAAGCCTTTTAAGACGTTTCATAATACTTTGAAGATGGATTTGTTTCTTAGGATTAGTCCTGAGTTGTATCTTAAGCGTTTAATTGTTGGTGGTTACGAAAAGGTTTATGATATTAATAAGAATTTTCGTAATGAGGGTATTGATGCTACTCATAATCCTGAGTTCACGATGCTTGAGTTGTATGAGGCTTACGCGGATTATCAGGACATGATGCGTTTGACTGAGGAGCTTTATGAGTTTGTTGCTTTGAAGATTAATGGTTCTACTAAGGTTAATTTCAAGGGTAAGGAGATTGATTTGAAGGCTCCGTGGAAGCGCGTGACTATGCTTGATTCTGTTAAGGAGCACGCGGGTATTGATGCTTCGTCTATGTCTGTTGATGATTTGAAAAAATTTGTTAGGGATAAAAGGGTGGAGTTTGATAAGGAGGAGACTTGGGGTAATTTCGTTTTGGCTATTTTTGAGCATTTCTGTGAGGATAAGTATGATGATCCTGTTTTTGTTATTGATCATCCTGAGGAGTCTACGCCTTTGTGTAAGAAGCATAAGACTGATTCTCGTTTGATTGAGCGTTTTGAGCCGTTTTGTTGTGGTATGGAGCTTGCTAATGCTTATTCTGAATTAAATGATCCTTTGCATCAGCGTAAATTATTGGAGGATCAGGCTCGTCAATTAAAGTTGGGTAATGAGGATGCTAATCCTTTGGATGAGGATTTCTTGGAGGCTATTGAGCAGGGTATGCCTCCTACGGGTGGTTTAGGTATTGGTGTTGATAGGTTGGCTATGCTTATTCTTGGTCAAGAATCTATTCGTGACATCTTGTTTTTTCCTACTATGAAGCCCGAGAAAAAATAGTTATTTCTTTATTTTTTTGTTTTCTTTTTTGTTTTTTAGTCCTTCGTATAGGTGAACTGCGAAGATTACTATGAATAATGTTACTAGTAGTTGAGTCGCGTTTGTTATTAGTATAGATATTATTTGTGACGTTGTGCTTAGTCCGGTTGCTATCGCTGTTTTTCCTTCTATTGCTATTAGTGTTGTTCCTATGGTTATGGTTATGGTCATCATGATTATCATCGCGATTAGACCTATTAGTAGTATTTTTCCGAATGTTTTCCACCAATTATTTTTTACTAAATAGAAGCTTTGTTTCATGCTTTTTATTATTTTTTCGTCTTTGTCTACTATTATGTATTGTGCGAACATCCAGTAAACTGAGAATATTATTCCTGGTATTATTAATAACGCGTACAAAGGTATTAATAATATGAATACTAGTGCTGTCAGGCCTATTAGTCTTAAGTAGTACTTTGAGCTTTTTTTTACTGCTTCTTTTATTGTTTTTGTTTTCTTATTTTTTAACAATATGTATAGTATTGTTACTAGTCCTACCATGTTTATTAAGAATAATATTAGGCTTAAAGCGCTGTGTTTTATTAGTTCTTGTATTATGATGTTCCAGTTAAGTGTTTGTGTTAATTCATTAACTATTAATGATTCATCTATTTGTGTTAGTATTGAGTATATGTTGTATATTGTGTAGGGTAAGAATTGAAATATTAAGAGTATTATTGAGAATGTTTTGAAGTTCTCTTTATATGTTTTCCAGGTTTTATTAAATAAGTATTCTAATTTTGTTTTGTTTTCCATGTTTTTTTTATTTGTGGTTCTTTGTTTATAAATTTTTCCAAATAGTAGTCAACGACAAAAATAAGTTATAATGTCTAGCGAACCCTCTAATATATATTCGACACGTATAAGACTCGTTGGTGTCATCAAAAGAATAAATAGATGTGAGCACATTATAAGAAACTTAAGTTGCTGAACTATAGTAATTTCACGAATGTTGAATAAGTTGTTTATAAATTATTATTTAGCATTTCTTTGTAGAACGGTTGCCAAAAGTTTATTTTGTTAATATCTTCTTTTTTGTACCATTTAAAGGATTGGTGTTCTTTGCTGATTATTACTTCGTATGGTTCTTTAACTTTTGCTAAATAAAAAACTCCGTACTTTTTTTCATCAGTGAAAATAGTTGTGTGTATTGGTTTTAAATCATGAACTTCTAATCTTGTTTCTTCTTTTATTTCTCGTATTAATCCTTCTTTTGCTTGTTCTCCTTCATCTAATCTTCCTCTTGGGAAGTGCCAAGAATTTATAGGTTCGTTAAATTGCAACATTAAGAATTCATTCTTAGAATTAGTTATTATTGCGTATTCTCCTATTTTTGTTTTCATATGCGTCATTTTACATGTCTTCTATTACTGGTTCATCATTTACGAATTCTGATTCTAATCCTAATTCTTTAAAATAAGTAGTCATTGATATACAAGCAAATTTCTCCGTTGAGTAATGCGTACCTCCTAGTATGTTCATCTTGTTTTTCTTTGCGAATTCATGTGCTGGTTTTGATCTTTCATTTAATAGAGTTATTCCGGTTATGAAAGTATTAGTATTTTCTCTTAATGCGTCATCTAAGTATTCTGCTTCGTTTCCTCCTCCAGCTATTATTGCGATTCTTCCATTCTTTATTTCTTTTGTTCCGTATTCATAAAGACTTACTTCGTGCCCTAACACTTCTAACATTTTTTCTTTTAGTTCTTGAACATCAACAAGATTGGTTTTGGCGATTACTCCGCTCATTCCTCCTAAGTAAGGCGAGAAGGGTTTTTCAACTATTAATCCGAGTGCTTTAGCTAAACTATTACTAGTAGAATGCTCTCCATAATTATCTAAAGGTGAATGCAAGTTATATATTGATATTTTTTGTTCTTTGAATTTTTCTAGTAATTCAGGTTTCATTTCTTGAAACACATTCGGCGCTTTGGTTATATCCCAATCAGCTGGGTGGTGAACAAATAATAACGCGTTAGTCACGTTTTCAGCTATTATTTTTTGCATTACTTTCTCTGATGGAAAAACAGAGGTGTAAACTTTATTAATTTCATCTGTGAAATCACATACTAAGCCTATGCTTCTTTTTTTGTATTCTTCAGTCACGTATCTTTGTATGTTCTTTATGTTTTCTTCCCAGTCATCACTCATTTCCTGAGTTATGAAGTCTTTTTCAAGTCTTTCATATAATTTTTTTGATTTCATATATTTGTTTAAAGTTAGTTGTTTTTAATATTTTTCCTGTTTTTTCCGAAATTCTTCCGATTTTTGTAATCAAAACATTTTTAAGGTTCTTATTTAATCTTTGTTTCTTATGTCAGAATTAATTATAACAGAAAAACCTAGTTCGGCAAAGAAAATAGCTGAGTCATTAGCCGACGGTAAACCTAAGAAAGAAGTTGTTAATGGAGTTACTATTTTTTCTTTAACTCATGGAAAAACAGATATAAGAGTTGTTAGCGCGGTTGGTCATCTTTATACTTTAGCTGAGAAAGTTAAGAGTTTTGCTTATCCTGTTTTTGATATTGAGTGGAGACCTATTCACTTAGTTAATAAAAAAGCAGTTTTTTCTAAGAAGTACTTAGATGTTATTAAGAAAGAATCTAAAAAAGCTAAGAGCTTCGTTGTTGCTTGCGATTATGACATCGAAGGAGAAGTTATTGGTTTGAATATTGTTCGTTTTGTTTGTAATCAAAAAGACGCGTCTCGTATGAAATTCTCCACATTAGTTAAAGAGGATGTTATAAAGTCTTATGATAATAAACTTCCTAGTCTTGATTGGGGTCAAGCTTTAGCGGGTGAAACTCGTCACTTTCTTGATTGGCTTTACGGTATAAATATTAGTCGTGCTCTTTCTACTTCTGTTAAGAAAGCTGGCGCGTTTAAGATTCTTAGTAGTGGTCGTGTTCAAGCTCCAGCTCTTAAAATAGTTGCTGATAAAGAAAAAGAAATTCAAGCTTTTAAGCCTGTTCCATTCTGGCAAGTTGTTCTTGAACTTAACAAAAAGATTAAGTTTGACGCTATTCATGAAAAAGACAAGTTCTGGGATGAAAAAGAAGCAAAAACTGTTTTTAACAAAGTTAAAGATAAAAAAGATTGCGTCGTTGAATCTTTATCTAAGAAGAAGTTTGCTCAACAAGCACCTTTTCCTTTTGATCTTGGTTCTTTACAAAGTGAGGCTTACAAATTATTCGGAATTTCTCCTAAGGCGACTTTGCAATGTGCTCAGAGTCTTTATCTTCAAGGTTTAACATCGTATCCTAGAACTTCTTCTCAGAAGCTTCCTAAAGAACTTAATCTTAGTAAAGTGATTAGTGATTTGGCTAAGAATCCTGAGTACAAAAACAGCGCTGAATTTTTGTTATCTAAGAAGTTATTAAAGCCTAATGAAGGTAAGAAAGATGATCCTGCGCACCCTGCGATTTTTCCTACAGGTTCTAAGGGTAAGATTAGTGATGATCGTGAAAAAAAAGTTTATGATTTAATAGTTAAGCGTTTCTTTGCGTGCTTTGGTGAGCCTGCGATTAGGGAAACTGTTACTGCTAAATTCGTTGTTGCCGAAGAATTATTTGTTTCTAAAGGTACGTCTACTCTTGTTAAGGGTTGGCATGAATTATACGAACCTTATGTTAAACTCAGCGAGGATGAATTACCTGTTCTTCAAAAAGATGATGTTGTTGTTATTAAGAAATCTGATTTGTTATCTAAGGAAACTCAACCTCCTAAGCGTTTCACACCTGCTTCTTTAATTTCCGAACTTGAAAAGAAAGGTCTTGGTACTAAGGCTACTAGGGCGGACATAGTTGAAGCTTTGTATGATCGTGGTTACGTAATTGAGAAATCTATTCAAGTTACTCAACTAGGTATGCACACGGTTCACGTAATGGAGAAATACTTTAAAGAACTAACTGATGAAGAATTCACTAGGGATGTAGAAGATCAAATGGAGCTTATTCGTAGTAAAAAAAAGAAGCCTGAAGATGTTCTTGATGATGCTAAAAAGAACTTAATGGTTATTCTTGATAAGATTAAGAAGCACGAAAAATCTATTGGTGAAGAATTATTAAGTGCTAATAAAGAAACTCAAGATACTAAGAATTTGCTTGGTCCTTGTCCTCTTTGCGAGGAAGGTTCAATCATGATTAAGCGTGGCAAGTTTGGTTTGTTTGCTGCGTGTAGTAAGTATCCTGATTGTAAAGAAACTTTTAATTTACCTAAGCAAGGATTAGTTAAACCAACAGGTAAGATTTCTCCTCTTGGTTATCCTATTATTAGTTTATTTGTTAAAGGTAAAAGGCCTGTTGAGTTAAGTTTGAATCCTGAAGAAAATAATCATCTTGATGAAAAAACAGAAGAAGAATATCGTTCTATAAAAGAAGGTAGTGTTGATAAGAATTGTGAGAAGTGCGGTGCTCCTATGCGTGTTATGAACAGTATTTACGGAGAATTTCTTGGTTGTACTAATTATCCTAAGTGTCGTCACACGGAAAGTCCTAATGGTCATAACAAAAATGGTTCTAATGGTGTTGTTAAAACTGAGAATAAGGAATCTAAAGAAATTATTAAAGATTAATCATTTTGTTGTTGTTTTATACGCTTAATTATTATCGCGCTTATTATAATTAATTGTGTTGTTATTACAAATATCAAAAAAATCTTATTTGTTTTATCAGTTTTTATTTTCTCAATTTCTTCTCTTTCTTCATGTGTTAATTTAGGGTCTTCTATTTGTTTTTTTGTTTCTGTCTCCTTTACTCCTATAATGAAATAACTGAATCCTTGCGTTATTGAATTATATTTTATTGTTGTTTCTGTTTCTTCTTTTATTATTGTTATTAATTCTTCCCATTCTTCGTTGTATCTGTAAAGTCTTATTTTTTCAGCGCTAGTATTTTCTTTCTTTATCCATGTTTTTTCCACTTCGAATTCTATTATTGTTTCTGTTTGATTTAATTCATTAAGGTTGTCTAATGCTTTTATTTCATATAATTTATAGATTCTTCCCTGAAAAAAATTTATTTCTTTTATTTTTTCCTGAGTTATTTCTTTTATGGTTATGCTGTTTTTATTATCGGATAATATTTTTATTTCTTTTTCTTCATCAACTTGTTGTTCTTCTGTTTTCTTTTCAGCAGGGGGTATTGAAAATGAAGTTGTCGTTGTTTCTCCTCCACCTCCTGATGAACTAGAAGAAGGTTTTGTTATTATTTTTATGTTGAAGTAATTACTTTCTTCACTTAGATTATTTTTATTTGATAATATTTTTGTTTCTTGGTTTAATTCATCCTGACTTAATATTACTAGTTCATCATTATTTACTTCATAAGGTATTTCTTCGTTGCTTAACTCATAATTTGGGTATTCTCCTTGTAAATAATAATCAAAATATTCTTTTAAATTTATTCTTAATTCTTCATTTTTATATCCTTCTTTATCCGTCAAGTTTTTTATTAAAATCATAAAAGGTTCTGGCATGATTTGTATATTCCAAGTATTGTTAGTCTTTGTTTTATTATTTGTGGATTCAACGAATAATGTATGATTTCCTGTTTCTTTTATTGTTGCATTAAATAAATAAGTTTCATTGTTGTTCTTGGTTTCGTTGTTTAGTTTCCAAGTAGTATTTATAGTTCTATTAAAAACGTCTCGCGTTTCAAAAACAAATAATTTTGTTTCATTAAATTCTAAAGTTATATTGTTTGTTTCTGGCGTAACGTTAATTATTGTGAGGGGTGCTGGGTTTATAGTTATGTTCCATTCTTTTGTTGAATTTCCTTCATCATTAATAACTATTAATTGTAAAAAAACATTTTCTTTTCCAGTCGCATTAAAAACATAAAATTCAGAGATGTTTTCTGTGTTGTTTTCAATCCACATAATTGTCAGGTTTCCAGCTATAGGATTATAACTTTCTTGAGTGAATAGAATTGTTTCATTTTCATAAATTTCTAGGATGGTTTCGTTAGGATCTGTGCTTGTTATTATAGGTATGGGGTTTATCACGTTTATAACTAAATTAATGGTTTTATTAATTAAATAATCAGTTTTTTGTTGTTCTGCACTCACATTGTATGTTCCTACATTTAAAGAAATATTTTCTGCTTCTGTTTTATTTTTTATTTCATTATTTATTTTTATTATTTCATTTCCTGATGATTTGTTGATGCTGATGTTATAAAAACCAGGATAACCGGTAAAATTATTTTTTTCTCCATTAATAAATAATTCAAATAAAGGTTCTGTTTTATAATAAATTTCATTCAAATTATTAGTGAAGCCGTGTTCATTCAAAGAAGTTAAATTAAGGATGTGTTTTCCTAGATTCGTAAAATTATTAGTTGTTAAATTTATTTGTCCTGTTTTTTCAGTTATGTTAATTAAGGTAATATTGTTTTCATCAATTAAAAAAAGGTTGGTTTCATAGTCTTTATTGCTTTTTGTTAACCATTGAATTAAAGAATAATTATTTGTGTTGTTTATTAATAAATTAGAACTGATATTTATTTCTACTTCAGGTGTTCTGTTATCAATGATTAAAACAGATGATAAAGCTTGCAAGAAGGTATAATTATGATTTGTTTCCGAATCTTCTAATAAGTTTCCTTCATTTACAAGTATGTTTTTTACTTCACTATTATTTAACTGTTTTTGATTTATTAAGATATTTGCTTGTTGCATCAAAGATATTACTCCTGATACGTGAGGGGTGGCCATAGAAGTTCCTGAACTAGTCTTTGTTCCTGTTAAATGAGTTGATGTTATGCTAGCTCCTGGTGCCGCAATTAAATAATCATAATTTACGCCTCTGTTCGCACTCGAAGCATAAGAATTATTGCCTTGTGTTGAGGTTACAGGTATGACTCTGCTTATGCAAGCAGGGAAATTAACACCTGTGTAATTACCATTATTTCCTGAAGCAACTACAACACTCATATTCTTATTTATGGCTGTATGTATTATTTCTGCTTCTCCAGGATAAGAAGAATCACAATGATTAGGAAATGTTATATTTGCGCCTGCACTTATACTAATTACGCTTATGTTATATGTTTCTTTGTTATCTGAACACCAAATTATTCCTAACATCAATGTGGATAATGAACCTCCACCTGTACTATTAAACGCTTTAACTGCTAAAAGACGAGTATCTGGAGCAACTCCTATTACGGATCCGTTCGCAGCTATTATTCCCGCAACGTGAGTTCCATGCCCTTGATCATCTAAAACATTATTAGATCCTTCTATTGTGTTTCTTCCACCTAACACTTTTGAACAATTACCTGACTCGTACTCTTGAGTTGTACAACCACCTAAAGATTCATGCTCATAATTTATTCCGGTGTCTATTACGCAAACTGTTTGATTTCTTCCTGTTATGTTAGTTCCTAATATTTGTAATTTATTTGTTTCTTTACTACTTATAAAATGAGTGCTTTGACTTAAAAAAACATTTATAGGTTCATCATATCTTATTCTTTTTATGTTTCTTTGATTTTTTAATTCTTCTAATTCTTGCAAGGTTAATTCCACTACGTACATATTGCTTTTTTCTTCTATTATTAACGCGTTTATACCTTTATTACTCAGAGTATCTTTTACTTTTTCATTATTACTCATTATCAAGCTTTTTCTAGGTAAATCATTTTCAGATATTATTACTCTTACTCTTTCTTGATTTTCTAACTTTTTTATTATTAAATTATCTATTATAGGTTTTTCATCTAGAACTACATATCCTAATATGTCTCCTATCATAAAAGCACTAATTACTAGAAATGTCAAAGCCACATAGGAACTAATTATTTTTTTTTTCTGATTCATAAAACCTCCTTAAAATTTTTCTTTTCTTTAATAAGAAATATTAAAATAAATATATAATTATTGTCATTTTATTAATCTAAGTAATTAATTATTTCGTCTGATACTTTAATCATTGTTTCTAATTCTTTTTTTAATTCGTTTTTGTCTTCTTCTTTTATGTCGCTGGATTTGAAGAAATTCATTTTTGTTTTTCTAAGTATTCTTCCGGGAGCGTAGAAAACAACTGCGTTTTCTGCAAACAAAACAGATAATCCGTTCGTTGAGCGTCTAGTAAAGAATCCATTTCCTTTTTTTTTGTAATCAGATATTTTTACTAGTTCTTCTTGCACTCTAGGTGTTAATATCTGGGTTATGTTCATGTGTTTATCTGTTTTTTTTCCTTTGTATGAGAAAGCGAATGTGTCGTTAAACTTTATGGATTCTGTTTTTATTTTTTTGTTCGTGAAAAAATTTGCTATTTTGCTAATCACTCCTTCAGGGTATAAATAAAATCTTGATTCTAGTCTTCTTGGTAGTTTTATTATGAAGTAATGATCTGTGAATTTTTGATGCTTCGTGTTTCCTTTGTTGTCTCTGCTTACTCTTGTGTAATTAAATAATCCTGATGTGAAATTGTGTTTTTTCCCGTTTATATTAGTGGTTCCCCAGAATATGTCTTCTAAGTTTTGATCTTGATCGCCTCTGTTGAAGACTTCGGTGTATTTATGGGCGTAATCTCTCCATAATTTGTGATTTTTATCAGGCCAATACAAGTAATTATTTTCTTTTGCTACTTCTAATTTTATTAAGTCTCTTCTTATTGATTGTACTTTGAAGTGAAATACTATTAATAAAATAAATGATCCTATGATTATTAATGTGTTCATTATGAAAAAAGATGTTTGGGTATAATGGCTTAGAAGTCTTGATATTGTAAAGGCTAGTATTATTATTCCTATTATTTTTAAAAAAGTTTTTTTTACGTATCCGGGATTATTTTTTAGGAATAAGTACTTAGCGTGATTCTTTACGTTTTTTTCTTTTATTAAAGAAACAACTGGTGATTTTCCTGTGGGGTCCCATTCTTCGTGGTTTTGAGGTAAGTTAGAATATAGTTCTTTTTTTGCTTGTTCTATATGTTCTTCTTTTGCTAAGTTTAGAAATCCGAAAACCATGTTTATTCATTCACCAATATTTTTTTAGATTCTCTTTCTTTAGTTTCATATAATTTTTCTTGTTTGAAACTAAAAAGTTTAGCTAATAAGTTACTAGGAAATATTTCTATTTTGGTGTTGTAACTCGTTACGTTCTCGTTATAAATTCTTCTTGAAGCAGCGATTTGATCCTCTGTGTTTCTTAATTGTTTTTGTAAATCCAAAAAATTCTTGTTAGCTTTTAAGTCAGGATAATTCTCTGATACTGCGAATAATGATTTGACTGCGCTGTTTAGTTCACTTTCTGTGTTGGCCATTTTTTGGACGTCTTTTCTTTTTCTTGCTTCTTCTAAGTGCGATCTTGCTTTCGTAACTTCTTCCATGATTGTTTTTTCGTGTTTTGCATATCCTTTAACAACGCTTACAAGGTTAGGTATTAAGTCTGTTCTTCTTTTTAATTGAACATCTATTCCTGAGAATGATTTTTTCACGTAATTCTTCATGGTTATTAAGCGATTATAGGTGAATATGAACCATGCTAGAATTATTAGTAGTATTATTAAAATTGTTTGGTTATCCATGTAAGGTTTTAAACAAGGTTTATTTATAAATATTATTTTTTCCACACACATATTTTAACCATTATTAAGTGATTAAAAAAAACATATTTAAATACTTGGTGTCTTAATATTTATTTATGATGAACAACAGAATACTAAACAAATTCATTAATGAATATGATTTAGATAAAAAAATGTTTTATCAATAGTATCAACAAAAGAATTAGCTCAACTAAAAACTTGGGGTTACAACGTAGAAGACTTACTTAATCATTTAAGTGATAATCACAATAAATTATTACATGGCTCAAGAAAAGAAATTAAAGAAGGATATCTTATGTCTAAAGCAGGAAATATTTACGCATCAAATATAGCGTCTACAGCTATGATGAAAGCAATAATATCGAACGAAGACCTAAGTTTTCCGGGCTTAGAATATTCTTATTTCATTAACAAATTAAACCTTTTAAAAATAAAGATTCACGGAATAAACAATCAAACAATAGGGGAATCAGGATTCGTTTACGTAATTAATAACACTCAAGGATTTAAGAATAGTCCTGCTTATTCCTGGCAATACGTAAGTAAAGAAGAAAAAATACCTATCGCTGCGATAATACCAATACAAAGAAAAGATTTCACATATCAAATAATTGACGTAACTAACAAAAAAATAATACAATAATTACTAATAAAAAATTACTGATCAAAATATTCATTTTTTCTTAAATAGTCCAATAATTTAAAGAAAACACTTTTCAACTCAAGGAATTATTCAGACCATCCTTTCCAATCTTGCTTATAATCCAATTCATGAATTTCTGCATCTAAAGCATCTATTGCTTTTGCGAATTTCGATTCTAAAGTTTTTTGTTCTTCATATTCAGTAAATAGTTTTAGGAATTTATTGTTTAATGGAGTTGGTAATTCTGTATGTAATAATTTCATTGCTTTTTTTTCTTTCTCAGATTTATCTAATCTTTTAATTTCAGGATGTAATGGTGAATCTCCAGCTTCAATTTCTACAACATCATGATACATTAAAAGTTCATAAACTTTTAATCTGTCTAAATTAAAATTATTTCTAGAAAGAAAAAAATCAGCAAGGATTAAACAACTCCAAGAATGTTCAGCAGTACTTTCTTTTCTATCTTCAACTGAATTGAAACGATAAACTGTTTTTAATTTATTAAAGATTCTGAATTTGTGAATATCTTCCATATAAATAGATTATTTGAAACTATTTAATAAATATATAGAAAGCCTTTAGAAAAATATATTTCATTTAACATCGGGGTTTAGAGAAGTTTTTGTGACAGCAAAAATTTGGGTGTAGTGAGGTACAACCGAACGAAACCTCTAAATCCTTGTTAAATACTTCCGATAGGAACGAGGGATAACTGCGAGTGGTTTTTTGCGAAGCAAAAAAATCCTGAAGAGTAAAATTTCCATTTTTAATAAATTCGACCGTAGGGAGTGTATATGTGCGTAGCACTGGGGAGTTCCGTTCCTTCAAAAGAGCAAATGCGACACATCAAGAACAAGTATCTGGGGGCGAGAAGAATATATCAAAATAAATAAATTAAAAAATAGTGATCCTTAGATCACTATCGCAGTTGTTTTCTCATCTTTTTCTTCATCAAATTCTGTTACCAATGCTTCTGTTGTTAGAATCATTGCAGAGATTGATGCAGAGTTTTGTAGTGCGTTTCGAACAACTTTTGTTGGATCAATAACTCCTGCTTTGAATAAGTCTTCATAGCAGTCTTTTTTCGCATTGTATCCTACTTTTATGTCTTTTTCTTGTTTTAGTCTTGAAAGGACTTCTGCTCCTTCTTTTCCTGCATTTTTAGCAATTTGTCTTATTGGTTCTTCAAGAGCTCTCTTTACAATTGTAACTCCTATCTTTTGGTCGTTTTCAAGTTTTAGTTCTTCAAGACTTTTAGTTGCTCTATAAAGAGTTACTCCTCCTCCCGGAATCACACCTTCTTCAACTGCTGCTTTCGTAGCGTTAAGTGCATCATCAATTCTCATCTTTTTTTCTTTGAGTTCAGTTTCTGTTACAGCACCTACTTTAATGACTGCAACTCCTCCTCCAAGTTTAGCAAGCCTTTTTTTCAGATCTGTTTTTTTGAAATCTGAATCTGCTAGTTTTACTTGAGATTCAATTAATGCTTTTCTAGCTTGAAGATGCTTTTTTTCTCCTTTTCCTTCAACAATGATTGTTTTTTCTTTATCTACTTTTATTTTTCTTGCACTTCCAAGCCAATCAGCAGTGAAGTTTTCAAGTTTCATCCCTTTATCTTCTGAGACGACTTTTGCTCCTGTTAAAATTGCTATATCTTCAAGCATTTCTTTTTGTTCATCTCCAAAGCCAGGAGCTTTAATAGCACATACTTTGATTGCACCTCTAATAAGGTTGAGTATGATTGCTGCTTGAGCATCTCCTTCAATATCTTCTGCAATGATGAATAGAGGTTTTCCTTCTTGAGCAACTTTTTCAAGAACTGGTACGAGTTGTTTCATTGAAGATAGTTTTTTATCTGTGATTAAGATGTATGGTTCTTCTTGTTCACAAATCATTTTTTCATTATCTGTTGCCATGTAAGGTGATATGAATCCTCTATCAAATTGCATGCCTTCAACAACTTCAAGTTCTGTTTTCATGCTTTTGCCATCTTCAACAGTTATGACTCCGTTATTACCTACTTTTTCCATTGCATCAGCAATAAGTTTTCCAATGACTTCATCATTATTTGCAGAGATGGTTGCAACTTGTTGTATTTTTTCTTTATCACTCACATCAACACTTTGTTCTTTTAAGAAGTTAACAACTGTCTCTGTTGCTTTCTCAATTCCTTTTTTTACTTCTATTGGATTTGCTCCTGAAGTAATATTTTTTAATCCTTCATTAACCATGATTTGAGTTAGTAGGGTTGCGGTTGTTGTACCATCACCTGCATTATCTTGCGTTTTTGATGCTACTTCTTTGATGAGTTTTGCACCCATATTTTCAAACTTATCTTTAAGTGCTATTTCTTTTGCAATAGTTACTCCATCATTTGTTACTAAAGGATGTGCAGATTTATCTAGCACAACATTTCTTCCCTTAGGACCAAGAGTGACTTTTACAGTATTTGCTACTTTATCAACCCCTCTAATAAGCGCTTGTCTTGCGTTTTCATCAAACATTATTTGTTTTGCTTCTGCCATTTTTTTCACCTCACTCTATTTTTGCAAGCACGTCTTTGAAATCGATGAAAATGTGCTTTTCTCCATTTATTTCGATATCTTCTGAGCTGTAACCACCGTAAAGAACTTTGTCTCCTTCTTTTAGTGGAAGCTCTTTTCCGTCTTTGTACTGTCCAACTGCTACGACAACTCCTTCTTTTCTTTCTTCTTTAGCAGAGTCAGGTATGTAGATACCGCCAGCAGTCTTTTCTTCTTTTTTGTGCTGTTTGATAAGCACTCGTTCACCCATTGGTTTTATGTTCATTTTTCATACCTCCAATTATTTTTTTAAATGTTTAATTCCCTTTTTGGTGAGATCCACTTTTGTACATCGTTTTCCTCAAGCATTTTGAATTCAAGTTTGTCTAATGACTATTTGTATAGTTTTCCAGCTAGTTTTATGTTGTAGTTGCTTTTTCTTTGTTCACACATATTGACTGCCTCTTTGAAATTGATTGATAGAATTTGAAAAGAAAACATTAGGTTTTGAATTTTGAATCGTTGATTCCAGCAACACTTCAAGTTCCAAGTTTTGCAATACATCTTCTACTGCGTTGTATTCATCAATTCCTTGACCCGTTACAATTACTGTCTTGTTATTTATCTTGACATGAACATCGCATCTGATGATGTTTTTTTTAATTGGCTGTTCTGTGAAATAAATAGAGATTTCATTTATAGAATTAAGATTATTCTGTTCTTCCAAAAATTGTTTAATATTTTGTTTAACCCACATATAATCAATAGAGGGCACTTCTGATTCTATTTGTATATCTTTTTTAGAAATAGGTTCTGTCATTATTTTTTTTAAACTTTGTAATTGCGTTAGTTGAGTCATATAAAATCACCTCCTAATATTATGATTTTGTATGTTTCAAATAAAGCAAAAAAGCAGAAACAGGGTTTCTGCTTTGCTAAAATTTTTTGTGGAGTCTAGAAATTTTTAGTTTTAAATCCCTAAACAACCATTTTAATTTTAATCTCCAGTTTGACAGTTTCATTTTTATCCCTCTATTTAATTTGTAGGAGTTTCTTTTTCTTCTCTTCAATTTTCAATTTTGGAACTGTTATTTTTAGGACTCCGTCTTTGTACTCCGCATTTGCTTTGTCGGGGTCTACACTATTTGGCAGTGCAAAGCTTCTGTAAAATCCTGCAAAGCTTCTTTCGAGTCTATACATGCCTTTTTTCTTATCTTCTTCTTTAAGCTCATTTTTCTTTTCTGCTTTAATTTCAATAGCATCTTCCGTAACGTTTACTTTAATATCTTTTTTATCAACGCCGGGCATGTCTACTTCTGCAATAACTTCTTTATCTGTTTCATATAGATCAGATACTGGTGCTTTATAGTTACTTGATACTAATCCTTTGTTTTTCCCAGACCCATCTTCTAGTAAAAAATTGTTTCCGATTAATGGTTCAGTGTCGAAAAAATTGCTAAATATTGAGTCCATTTGTTCTTGCATTCTTCTCATTTCATCCCAAATTGAATATCTTCTTTGCATTGTGATGCACCTCCATTTTGTTTTGAATTGTTTTGGTTGAGCTTAGCTCAACAAATAGTATAAATTAACTTTTATTTAAATTTTTCTATTTTTAATGCTATAAATCAAGTTATAATTAATTCATTTCATTATTTTAGCGAAACATTTAAATATTATTTATGTAATAAAAATTTTTATGTCTCAACAAATCATACTAAGAAATTTGCAAAGACCAAAAGATATCGATGTAACTGAAGATATTGAATGGCTTGGAAATAGCTTTGGCTTTAGTGCAGGAAGAGATACAGAGAAAGTAACTGCTCAAATTTTAAAGAACGTGCTTCAAGAGGTTGCACTCGAGGGGTCAACTTCAACAGAAAAGATAGCTGAAGACCTTGATCTATCCAGCCAAAGAGTAAATTATCATTTAAGAACTCTGATGGATGCGGGATTTTTATTTAGGGAAAAAAGACTTATTTTTGTAAGACAAGGAAGTGTAAAGTCAGCTGTTGAAGAAATGAGACGTGATGCAAACAGAATCTTTGACAATCTTTCAAAAATAGGAGAAGAAATAGATGAAGCACTTGGCTTTAGAAACCGACAAAGCTAACTATTTCCAAAAATGATGCTAATAAGACTTTAGCATTTTCTCTTATGTCAAAGGAGGTGTATGGGCTTGAATAAGGAAATACAGGAGTTAAATGAAAAGGCAAAAAAATACTCGGAAAAATTACAAAAGGTCCATTCTGAAATAAGTAAAGTAATTGTTGGACAAGATAAAATCATAGAGAAATTACTTATTGCATTAATTTCTAACGGTCATGTTCTTATTGAGGGAGTGCCTGGTCTTGCTAAGACTTTAATGATTAAAACTTTATCTGAATGTCTTGATAGCGATTTTGCAAGATTACAATTTACACCAGATCTTCTTCCAGCAGATATAACTGGAACAAAAATTTATGATCACAAAAACGGAACATTCAAAACAGTACAAGGACCAATATTTACAAACTTCATTTTAGCTGATGAAATTAATAGAGCCCCGCCAAAAGTTCAATCAGCACTTCTTGAAGCAATGCAAGAAAAACAAGTAAGTATTCAAGGAGAAACAATAATTCTGCCAAAACCGTTTATGGTGTTAGCAACTCAAAACCCTATAGAAAGTGAGGGAACATACAAATTACCAGAGGCACAAATAGATCGTTTTATGTTTAAACTATTAATTGATTATCCCGATATTAATGGTGAAGAAGAAATAATTGAACGATTTACAGAAGGTATTAAAATAAGCATTTCTAAAAATTTAACTGCTAAACAAATACTCGAAATGCAAGAATTCAATCAAAAAATATATGCAGATAAAAAAATTAAACGATACGTAGCAGAACTTGTAGATGCAACAAGACATCCAGAAAAATACGGACTTGACTTAAACGGAAGTATAGAGTATGGCGCTTCGCCAAGAGCCTCGCTTTGGCTCATATTAGCTGCTAAAGCTCATGCAATTTTGAAAGGAAGAGGGTATGTAAAGCCTGAAGATGTAAAATCAATTGCGTATGATGTTTTAAGACACAGAGTTCTTTTAACATATGAAGCTGAAGCAGAAGAAAATACGAGTGATGAAATAATAACGCACATACTTGATAAAGTAAAAGTTCCATAACAAGTGAGGTTTGTTTAGAATGCTTCAGACAAAAGAGGTAATTGCACAAGTAAAAAAAATAGAGATTGCAACCAAACATTTAGTTGATGGTTTAATGGCTGGCAATTACCACTCCATCTTTAAAGGACAAGGAATAGAATTTTCTGAAATAAGAGATTATCGACCAGGAGATGATATAAGAGCAATTGACTGGAAAGTAACTGCAAGATTTAATCATCCATTTATTAAAGAATTTATTGAAGAAAGGGATTTAAGAGTTTTTTTTGCATTTGATTTTTCTGCTTCTGGAAACTTTGGGAACATTGTAGAAAAGAGAAGAAAAGCAATAGAAATGACTGCCACACTCATGTTTTCAGCATTAAGAAACAATGACAATGTCGGTTTGTTCGTATTTACTGATGGTGTTGAAAAATATATTCCTGCAAGAAAAGGCAGAAGACACGTTCTAAAACTTATCAGTAGTTTAGTAACTCATGAACCTCAATCAAAAGCGACTAATATTAAAAAATCTTTATCTTACATTACTAATGTAATAAAGAAAAGAAGCATCTTATTTATCATATCCGATTTTTATTCTGAAGATTTTGCAGGAGCCTTAACTGCTCTAAGAAATAGGCATGATGTTATTGCAATAAAAGTAGGAGATAATAGAGAATCTGAGCTTCCCGATATTGGACTTATTCAATTGGAAGATGAAGAAACAGGAGAGCAAATTCTTTTGGATACTTCAGATAAAGAATTTAGAGAAAATTATACTAAAGTTATGAAAACACAAAACAATAAACTTGAAGTTCTTTTCAAAAAACATAAAATAGATACAGTAGAAGTAACAACTGATGAAGCTTATGAAATACCTTTACGTAAATTCTTTAGAACAAGACAAAAAAAGGTGATATCATAATGGCAGGATTTGAATCACCTTGGGTATTAGTATTTTTGTTTTTTATTCCCTTGTTGTTTTATGTTTATAAGAGAATTATTGATAAAAAGAAAAAAGATGCTATAAAATTTAGTAATATTGGGTTTATTAAATCTGCCCTTGGAGATAAAAAGAAATCAAAAAGAAATGATGTATTATTTTATATCGCACTTTTGGTTTTAGTGTTTATGATTATTGGCTTTGCCAATCCTCACATCCCCTTAAAACAAGCAAGAGAAGGGGTCAATGTAGTTTTAGTTCTTGATGTGTCTGGAAGTATGCAGGCAACAGATTATAAACCAAATAGACTTGAAGCTATGAAAAGTTCTGCAGAACTACTCATAAAAGACCTTGAAGAAAAAGATCATATAGGAATCATCACATTTGAATCAGGTGCAACGACTGCTGCTTATTTAAGTCCATATAAAGAAAAAGCAATTCAAAAACTTAGAAGTATAAGTCTGCGAGAAGGAAGAACTGCGATAGGGGATGGACTTGCAATGGGGGTTGACATGGCAACTTCAATACCAAACAAGAAAAAAGTAATTATTTTATTAAGCGATGGAGTTAATAATGCAGGAGTAATAAGTCCAGAAGAAGCAATTTTATTTGCACGAAATAATAATATTCAAGTTCATACTATAGGTATGGGTTCAGCTGGAGAAGTAATTCTTGGTTATGATTGGTTTGGAAGACCACAATATGCAGAATTTGATGCCGCGACATTAAAAAAGATTGCTGAAGAAACCGGAGGCAAATATTTTGAATCAGTTGATGAAAAAACACTAAATAATATTTATGATAATTTAAATGATGAAATAAAAAGAGAAAAAGAAGAAACTAACATAAAAGATTGGTTCTTTATTGCATCAATGATAACTTTTTTGACATATTTATATTTACGATATGGGGGAAAGAGGATAATACAATGAAATTTTTTCAACATTTCAAGCATACATCAAAGATGTATACAATGAATCGAAAAATCGTGTTTATTATCGTACTTTTTATGCTAGCAACTCCTTTGGTGTCTGCTAAAGATATAACTATTTCATTAGATCAATCAGAATACTATTTTACAATCGG
The DNA here is from genome assembly GCA_020854775.1 of Candidatus Woesearchaeota archaeon. Taxonomy (NCBI): domain Archaea; kingdom Nanobdellati; phylum Candidatus Woesearchaeota; species Candidatus Woesearchaeota archaeon. Next base: position 58,558 of record JAHKLZ010000019.1, read on the forward strand.
TGAAGATGCAATAATTAATTTGCAATCAGAGAACACTTACAAAGAACAAATAAATGGCATGTTAAGTTATACAATAACCCAATCGATAAATCAAGGTAATTTTCAATACTCCAGCTCAAACACGAAATCAACCTCTTTTTCAGTTGATAAAGGAGAAACACAAATACCCATTAGTTTTGGAACTTCAGATACTCCAATGACTTTAGCTATTACATTACAGTTTTCATATACTAAAGATGAATTAAGAATTGTAAATTTAGACAATATCAAAATACACTTTGTAAGTGATGAATCACAAAAAAATAATCAACAAAACCAAGTAAGTAGTTCTTCTCAAGTTGCATCTGAATCTACTCAACAACAAAATGATCCTTTTGCACAACAAGAACAAAGAATGCAACAAATGATTGATCAAATGTTTGGCAACCAGCAACAGCAACAACCACAAAGTGCACAGCAAAAACTGCAAAACAATCAATTATCACAGGATAGTTCTGCTCTCAAACAACAGATGGAAAAACAGATTCAAGAACAACAACAAATGAAAGAGGAATTTCAAAAATCATTAGCACAAAACCAGGAATTTCAAAAAGAACACCAAGAATTATTAAATCAAGGATATAATCTAACTAATGCTAATTTTAATCCTTCCTCCAATAACACAGGCAATTTTGAGTTAGAATATCAAAAACCTAATGGAGAAGAAGCAACTCTGCAAGGTCAAATGAATAATGGAGAGATACAAAACATCCAAAAATATACGGCGGAATTAAGACAACAAATGATGGATAAACTTCAAGAAAATAAGCAATTCCAAGAATATCAAAAACAGCTTCAAGAACAAGGTTATTTACAGCAAGATATGCATTTTACACAAGAACAAAACAAAACAAACGTACAACTAAACTATATGAATCAAAATAATGAGACAGCAAGCATAACAGCAGAGATAGTGAATAATACAGTTCAAAATGTAGAATTACAAAATGGAGAAAAAGAAAAGAAAAATTATTGGTGGGTTCTACCAGTTATTATTCTCCTTGCATTAGTAGGATATTTTGCATACAAAAAACTTCATCAAAAACCCGAACCAGAGTCTGTTATTAAAAAGAAAATCGAAAAGCCATATGACTACAAGAAAGAAAGTTTAAAGTTACTTGAAAAATCTAAAAAAGAATTTGCTTTTAAAAAATATAAAGACGCTTACGGAACGGCAGGGCAAGCATTAAGACTATATTTAAGCTATGAAAACAAGCTCAACAAAGAAATAACTAATGATGAACTAATAGATTATTTAAAACAAAATAAAAAGAGCCATAAAGAAATTAAAGAATGTTTTGATCTGTGTTCATTAGTGGAATTTGCAAAATATGAAGCTAATAAGAAAGATTTTGAGAGAATTATAGATATCGCAACTAATATTATTGCATAATGTTCTTATTTCATTATAAAATATACCTTTTCGAGCAACGAAGTTACAAGTGAATATGTCTGAAAGACCTAAGGAACCCTCTATTTTTTGTTTCTTTTTTTCTAAAAAAGAAAAGAGGAATTCAAATTTTATTGAACTTAACATCGGGGTTTAGAGAAGTTTTGCCGTAGGCAAAATTTGGGTGTAGTGAGGTGCAACCGAACGAAACCTCTAAATCCTTGTTAAATACTTCCGATAGGAACGAGGGATAACTGCAAGTGGTTTTTTGCGAAGCAAAAAAATCCCGAAGAGTTATTTTCAAAGGCGTCCAATCTAAAGGAAGAAGTGATACTTAAAGGACAAGCATCTAGGACGATTTTATTTTTATCAAGCACGAAAGTGCCTTCTAATGAATACATCAAGGCGAAAACTATTTTTCATATATTTGTTTAAGATTAGTTAATGTTAAAGGTTTATTTCCTAAACTTAATTGCTCCGCGTTTTGAGAGAAACTTTGTATGTATGATAAGCATAATTTTTTCATTCTATTATTATTTTGATAACTTGATAAATATTCTTTTTGAAGATTAGATTTTCGTTTATTATATTCGATTATCTTTTGTGAAATTGGTTTTTCTAAAATAGTTTTTTTGTATTGGTTGAAAGTATTTTCATCTCCAAAGATTAATTTTCCAGAAAACATCGCATCAGTAAGAGCAATATCTAAATTATCTCTTCGATTTTGAAAATCTTCTCTGTTTAATTCCGCAATATCGAGCCATCCATTAAAATATTGATTTGAAGAATTACTTGAAACGATACATAAATCAATATCACTTTCAGGTTTTTGAGAACCATAAAGAACAACAAAATCAACATTACCAAAATTAGAACCATATAATTTTTTAACAACATCTAAAACTTTATTTTCATCGTAATGTTTAGGAAAACCCATCTGAGAAATTAAACCAAATCTTGAAAGCCGACTTTCAGCATCTTCGAAGAATTCAAAAAGTTGTGCATAATCCCCTCTTAAACCATTCTTTTTAGAAATCCATACTTTAGAATTTTCAGTTTCTTGGCAAAGTAAAGCTTCAAGCCAAACAGCAAAACCCTCATAATTGTGAATATTATGTTTAGCAATACCAAACATTTGTTCTTGCGAGTTAATTTTATCAAACATAAAACTTTTTTCATCACCATTATTCTGAATTAGTTCAGTAAGTTTTTTTCCAATCTGGGAGTGTTCAACAAATAAACCATGACCATACAATTCATGAAAAATATTACTAGTCAAAAAAGAACTATCAGTTCTAACATAAGCAGAAAATGAAGCAGGAACATAAATCCCAGAACTATTCATATCAAAATTATTAGTTTGACAAAACTCTTGCCAATTTTCAAAAGAATAAGGTTTAAGTTTCGATTTTTTAATATCAAAACCAAACTCAGAAGTAACAAAAGAAGAAGCACCAGTTAATAATAAATCAAGAGAGGTCATTTTTGATCTATTTCTTAATAAATTCACAATTCTCTTGAATGAAAGTAGTTAGTTTATCTCTTGATTCTGTTTGAATATATAAAAATATTTTATCACAACCTATAACTTGAAAAATTTTGTTCTTTTTTTCACCATAAGTCATTGAAGAATCTTTCTCGTCCATTATTTTAGGATCATTACCCATATAATCTTGAATGTCTGGAATTTTTATTCCTAAAGTTTTTAATAATTTGAATAAAAAAGTATAATATGGTTCCTGTTTTTTTAAAATTAATTCAACATAATCTTCCCTATTACTAATTCCAACAATTTTTTGTTTTTCCATTTTTAAATCCAATAAATAAAAAAATAAAGAGTGTTTACTCTTTATCTTTAAACAAGTAACTCAAATCAATTTTGTGTGCATCTCCTAGAGCTTTTGCACTAAAATCTTTTTTTGCACCAAATAAATCATAATTAATATGGATAGTACTATCATGCTGACTAAAGTCATATCTTTCTTGAAGACCATTACCTAAATCTTTTCTAATATTACCTTGTGATCCTGTTTGGAATCCACTTCCCATAGAACCAATTGGATTAAATGGTTTTGGTGAATCAAAACTATATAGTTGTGTTGTTCCGCCTGTGTATGTATCTATTGTTTGATACATTCTATTTCGTGGAATATTTGGTACAAAAGTGGTTTCTAACATTTGTTCTAGAGCTTGACTTGCCATTTTTGTTTTACCCCCTCAAAATTTTTCAGTCATTTGACTGACAATTATTACTAAAAAATTGAAATATATAAAGTTTATGTTGATTTTTTCGGAAGATATTTGGAACTCTTGAAATATTTTCGATATCCTCAAAAATAATTGTTTTTGTTGGATTTTCGGAAATAGTTTTCTCGCTTTTATATAATAAAATTGTCCCCTTCCACCTTTAGCCACTAAAAATTATTTCATTTAACATCAGGGATAAAAGAAGTTTTTCTGGAACGAAGTGGAAGAAAAATTTGGGAAAATTCAGCAGGAATTTTCCTCTAAATCCTTGTAAAATTCCCCTGACCGTAGGGAGAGCCTGCAAGGCGTGGGTCGAGGAGCGAAGTGACGAAGAAGTCTGTCTTAGCCCGTTCTTATCTTTTGTAATATTTTTCAAATATTTTTAAACAAACACCTATATTTTCAGAATACCAGTTTTCTATAGAATCTAATTCGGTGTAAATACTATGTGAAAAACTTGGTGTGTTTGTGATGAAATCATAATATTTTTTTAAATATTCTTCATTTTTTAATTCTGCTTCATAATATTTTTCTTGAAGCAATAGCATTATTAATTCTCTGTAAATTTCTTCAATTTCAATTAATTGGTCATATTCTTGAAGTTCTTCTTTAGAATATTTTTGAATGCCTGTATTGTTTATTTTTATTTCTACTTGTTTTAAATCTCTTAATGTTTTTTGAGATTCATCCAATTTTTTTAAAGCTTCATAATATTTTTCGTTTTCAACATTTAAAACAGTTAACGCTTCTTCATTTTCATATTTTTCTTGCAAACTAATTTTTTCTTTAATTAACTCTGTCCAAATATGATAAGAATTCATATTGTTCAAACAATCTTCTAATTTATTTTTGTTATCTGCATAATCATCTATTTTAGAATGGATTTCATCTAAAATGATTTTCTGAGATTCGGATAATTTGTTAAGATTAGATTCGCTTTCAGCATTTAAAAACACACTTGTCAACTCTTCAAAAGAGTTCATATCTTTTTTTAATTCGTTTTCAATATTCTTCATATTTGTAAGGTATGTGTTTGTTATAAATGCAAGATTAACTAATCGATCAAAACCATGATTTAAATTATAATTATATAAATCAGTATTTATATTACTTAAATATACATCCATTTGATTATTTATGTTTTCCAGACTTTCTGCAAAATAATCAAGTTCTTTTTGTTGTTCACAACCAGTTAATATAATTAAACACAAAATAGAAATTAAAAAAATAGATTTGCCGAATTTTAAGTTTTTAGAGCTCATATTACAATATTTAAGAAGTATTTATATAAATATTTCTTTTTTAGGGCTAAGACAGATTGGATTTTACATCAGGATTTAGAGAAGTTTTCGGAACGAAGTGGAAGAAAAATTTGGGAAAATTCAGCAAGAATTTTCCTCTAAATCCTTGTTAAATGAGGGTGAGCGAAGCGAAAGGCTGCAAGCCGTCCCCGAGGATTTGCGAAGCA
>JAHKLZ010000020.1 GCA_020854775.1 Candidatus Woesearchaeota archaeon
ATTAATTTATCCTCATTACCCTACGCAAGCTGGAGATTTCAATGAGGATAATTATGAAACAGTTAATGAATTTGACTTATCCGATAAGGGGTTTGACGGTAATGACCCTATATATATCGATGGTGACCTTATAACAGATGAAGAATTTATAAGTGATTTGAACACTTACCCAAAAGAAGATATAAGGTTAATGTTGAGAATGCTGAAAGATGTTGAAGGTGAAGCAATTGAAAGAACAATAAGAATGACAGACGGCTCGTGGTCAGCTCCCTATCTCCCGGAAATAATAATTACTTGGACAGAACGCCCGGAGATAGATAATCTCCAAATTACAGTATTGCCTAATGGGAATATATCAGCAGAGGCAGAAATCACAAATATAAGATGTTCAAATTGCGATACAAGAGGATTTTCCGCAGTATTCAGTCAAGCCGAATTATCGACAGCAGAAAAAGATGAATTGGAAACATTTTTTGATGAATTAGGTTGGGATTATTACTCGACTTATTATCCTTCTTCTGGTTGGTGGGTAGACGCTTGGAAAGATTACGAGGAAGAAGGTAGTTTTGGAGTTGGCAGTTTTTCTATGGAATTAGGTGAATTGCCAGCAGGGTTTGATTATGATATTTATGCTTATTGTGAAAATGAGGGCGGATATACATCAACAGATGGAGTAACTGTTACAATCAATCCTTATAATGTAACCACATTAAGAGCTGAATTAAGAGCTGAAGTCCGTAGGGCTTATACGAATATTAGATTATATGGCAACATTGAAGAGGTAGCAGAATGATAACAAAAAGAGGATTTGAATATATAATTCAGGAAATAGAGCCAACAGGGAATGAATCTGGAATTGCCGAAGTTTTAGAAGAAAACGAAGAAGGTTTTGAAGCTGGGGAATATTATTTAGATGTTTCCGAATTATATAATCTTGATAATGACAAGGAAGATTGGGAAGCTACAACAATCTGGTGGTTTAGAGCAATCTGTTATGATGAAGTAGATACAAAATATGTAGGTGAATGGATAAAAAACGTCCCAACAGTTACCACAGGTGCTATGGATAATCAATTGGCATTGAACTCAATTGCTATGATTAATGCACATGGGGAATTAATAGACAAGGGTGCAAACGATATTACTGAAAGAGGTTTTAGAATAATTAAGGAATATCAAGGCGACTTATTTGGGGTTGATGATTATATCTCTATAGGTTTTGGTGATTATGAAGTTATGGTAGGGGTAGAAAGCCATACGGTTTTAGGTGGTGGTGATGGTTACACAGTAGTTGATTATTATTGGACAGGGACATTCTATCGGGATTCAGTAGAAGAAGGTAATTTTGATTTAGAAGAATTTGAAAGAACTTTAGGTGGCGGTCTTTTCGGCGAAGGGTTGGGAATTTATTTAAAGCAAAACGATACTTATTTAATACAAGCCATAGCTAAAAATAGTTTAGGATTAGCTCTTGGAGAGCAAGTTAGCATTACAACCTTAAATGGGGAAGTTATAACACCAGAAGAAGATGAGCCAGAAGCTGAAAATGGAACAGCAGAAATAACGATAAACTTTACAGTTCCTGAAGGGTATGTTGTAACAAGAGTAGGAGTCAGGGGAGGAAGAACAACTGCTAAAAACGAAATAGATGTTTTTGAAGATGGTTATTGGGAAGAAGGGGAATATGAAGAAACTATTTTCATTTCGGATTTGATTCCGGGAGAACATTACTATTGGGAAGATTATGTGGTAATGCACAATATAGAAGAATTAGATGAAATTATAGGTGGAGATGGTGATATAGGTGGAGAAATTGAAATAACAGAAGATTACCCAGATTTTACAATTCCTGATTGGGAAGACGATACCCATATTTATCCAGACTATGAACAGATAAATTATATGACAGTAATTAGTGAAATTAAATGTGAAAAAATAGCCGCACAGGGATTTATAGATATGGCAGGGAGAAGAAGGTCGGAAACACTTTCTAATCACTTGATTCAAACCAAAGAGAAATGCAGAGAATTAATCGATTTATATTTAAGCAGGTTTCAAGAGATAAAACTCAAAGTGGATATTGAAATTGATATGCCAATACCTTTTGAAGTTGAAGATATTATACATTTGTCAAATGGAGAATTATTTTTTAAAGAGAACGGTAATGGTGCTACTTTATTTAAGAATAATGGAGAAATTAATTATAAAAAATATATCCTTGCAAAAATAAGAAAAATAGGGGCTACATTTGAGTCTGGTGGCTCTACTATAATACCTATAGAATTGGAGGTGTAAAAATGGCAAATGAATATCGAAACAAAGAATGGTTATATAATAAATATCAGAATGAGGAATTATCACAAGCTAAAATTAGCCGATTATGTGGAGTATGCTGTTGTACTATATGGTATTGGTTAAAAAAGTTTAACATTCCAATTCGTTCTCTTAGTGAATCAATCCATTTAGGCAATGTGAATCATTGTAAATTATCTCAGGAAGCAATTGAATGGATTCAAGGTGAGCTTTTAGGAGATGGATGTTTAACTACTACAGCTAAAAAGGGTGATTTACCATCTAATAATTTATCAGCATTATTTAGGTATAGCTCGAAATATGAAGAATACATAAATTATATATCTGATACTTTAAAATCATTCGGGATAGAACAATCGGGGAAAATAATAAAATATTATGACAAAAAACAAAAAAGTTATTGCTATAAATATAATTCTCGTTCTTACAAAGAATTGATGTATATTTATAAACAATGGTATCCTAAAGGCAAAAAGATAATACCAAAAAATATAAGATTAACTTCATTAACCTGTAGGCAATGGTATATTGGAGATGGAAGCTTAATTCAACGGAAACAGAGAACAATAAAACCATATATAATTTTATGTACTTGTGGATTTTTAATTAAGGATGTGAAATGGTTAATTAAGGAATTAAATAATTTAGGTTTTAAAGCGACAAAATATTCACAAAATTCAATTTATATTTCCTCCTATTTTATAAAAAAATTTCTAAATTACATTAAAGATTGCCCAGTCAATTGCTATCAATATAAATGGGTACTTTAGAAAGGAGATAAAATAAATGGCTAATCATTTTTTTACACAACAGTCAGCAGGGAGTGGCAGGGTATCTACTTCTGATTATGTTGATGAAATAAATATCATAAACGAATTAAGACAAATTTTAGAAGACCTTGCAATTATTGTAGGGCAGTCTAAACTTGGAGATGGAAATTATCCGGCAGATGGAACAGTAGGAACGGTTGCGACAAATGTCAGAAAATGTAACTATTCAGCAGTAGCAGAGCCGACAGTTGATGACGATACAGGCGAAGGGTATGCAATAGGAAGTGAATGGATTTACGATGAAAGAATCTGGAAGTGCGTAGATGCCACAGAAGGAGCAGCAGTATGGAAGGAGTTAGATTATGTTGAGGAACTTTCTTAAATGGGTAATCATAATAGGTTTTATATTAGCAACTTGGGTATATTTTACTGGTAGCGGGAATTGTCAGGAATTGTCAGAACAGGAAAAGCTACTAACAGAAATTAGTGTAGATGTAAAATATATCAAATCAAGCATTGGAGAACTAAAAATTGATTTCAAGTCTATTCAATCAGACTTGAATCTTCTTGAAAAAAGGGTAACGACTGTAGAAAACAAGACTACTAATTTAGAAAATGTCATTTGCAATATTGAACAAATTAATAAATGGTTTTTGGGAATTTTAGCCACAATTATAGGCGGCTTGATTTTATATCAATACAAGAGAGCGGGTAATTTTCGGAAAGATGATAGAGCGTAGATTAATTGAAATAATTGAATCTCTTAATCGAATAATGGGCAAGTGGGAAAAATTGATTTTGCGAAGAACGATATTAAACATTTTTACGATTTTGTTATTTATTCAGGTGGTAGTAACGTTTATTCTCTGGGTTTTTGGGAGAGATGTATGCAATACATGGTTAGGAGTTTTGACAGTTGAGTTTGGGGCTTGGGGAACAATGTTAGCGTTCTATTTTAACGAAAGGCACAGGGAAGATATGAGGGACAAATATGAATAGAAAAGAAGAAATTTATTTACAATCAAGATGTCCATGCTGGGTATGTTCAGGGACTCGATTAAGTGATGACCTTGTGAAATGGATTTTGGATTTTGAACAAAAGACAGGATTGAAAATAAACATCACTTCAGGGGCAAGATGCGAAAGCTATAATCGTGAAGTTGGAGGATATTGGGATTCTCCTCATTTGACAGATGTAAATGGAATAGGACATGCCATTGATTTTCGGATTAAAGGATTAAAACCAATTGAAGTAGCTTTCAAAGTTGAGGAA
>JAHKLZ010000021.1 GCA_020854775.1 Candidatus Woesearchaeota archaeon
GCTGGAATTGTATAAGTTAGAGAAACAGTTAGACGTTGAGGATATACGTGTGCGTGTAGTGGTGGATTTCCAGAATAACGGATGGATACAAGCTATACCCGAAGCAGAAGCTGATTTAACAGAACCAACAGAGGTTGCATAAAATGGTATATCAAAAAGCACAAGACCAAGACCCAACAGAAAAAACAGCCACACTACAACCCGAACTCGGAAAACAATACGAACTATGCATCGTAGGAATAGGAGAAAACGAGTACGGCCAATGGTATAAAGTATTAGACGGTGATGACAATGAATATTTTTTACCTAACCATAAAGACCTTAAAATGAAGCTCCGGCAGTTCAAGGAAATCCAGGAGGGCGACTATATCCTAATCAAATACATTGAAGACAAAGATATTGGTAAAGAAAATCCATTACGAATTTACGAAGTGTACTGGGATGATGGATATGAAGAATGAAAACGCCGTAGTAATAAAAAAAACCAATATAGTTGATGCATCCAACCCCACAGACACTATCCAAGCAGGGACTGATATTGCTAATGTTTTAAAGAATGTAATAGACGAACAAAAACTTTACAGTAATATAAAAGGAAAAAAATATGTCCAAGTGGAAGGATGGACCACTCTTGCCACCATCCTCAATTTAAGACCTATAATAACGAGCACGGAACGGTTAGATAAAAAGGATGAAGTAGCATACACTGCTCATTGCGAAGTCCGTGACTATGAAGATCGGATAGTTGGCAGTGCTGATGCTATGTGTAGTAATAAAGAAGGTAATTGGAAGGGACGTGATGAATACGCTATCATGTCAATGTCACAAACACGATCAATTAGTAAAGCACTTAGACTCCCTCTTGGTTGGATTATGACATTAGCTGGTTACAGTGCAACACCCAGCGAGGAAATGACTGGTATTCAAAATAGAAATAAAAGCCGACCAGAGAGACCACGCCGTGAAAGAAATGATAAACCCCCAAAGCCAAATGAACCGGAGGGTACTGTTGATGGTGAGGTTAAAATACGGAAGACTCGTGAAACTAAGAAGAATAGTGAAAAAGAATTGGACATTAAAGAACTTGAGAAAAAACCACACCTCGACACAGCCATAGAAACCCTCAGACTTGGGGAGAAAAAATTAAACCTGAAAAACATCCTCACAGAGTTGCAAAACATGTTAGGCGAGGATACAATCACCCAGGATGAGTTTAACCACTGCAAAAAGGAATTGGGGCTGAAAACATGAACCAGTTACCATCCTTCAAAATGGAATGGCTTAAATTCAAGAATAGAATCGTAGACCTCCAGCACGGCAAGAAACAATACAACAATGTACTAATCACAGATATCGACATCGACAAGAGGACAATATTCTTCCGGGAAGATTATGGCCGTGGACGGCAGGGAATGGCATCTGGCGGTGTCATGTCCATGGTTGAGGTTCAGGGATTAGAAACCCCCGCCACGAATGAGCATGTGAAAATGGAGAAGATGGGCGTACTCGCCGGGGATAATGGGAAATACTAACACCCCACCCGGATTCTTTTTTTAGGTGATGTTTATCTATGATTAAGACTAAACAGGAATTAAAAGGTTATATAATAAAATACGCCACCAGTAACAGCCCCATATCCACCCATGCCATATATGAACACCTTAACCATTTGCACAGGCGCAGGTTACTACGGCGTGACCTTGGATATACCCGTGGAACTGTTGCAAGGGTGCTCCGGGGCTGTCCGGGCGTGGTTTTCCGTGATAAAATGTGGCGCGTGAATGAAGTAGCCGGGGTGAAAGCATGAATGAAGAATATATTTTGATGTGTAAAGAGGCAAGGGAAATACAAAAACAATGGAAACCTAAAGGCGGGGATAGGGTAATTAGTTTGCATTTTAATCGATGTGAATTGGAATATTTAAGCACAAATATTGAAAATAAAGAAGCAAGTGTATTATTCCATAAACATGGTTCGATTTGGTTGCCTCGTCAAAAAGACCTACAAAAAATAATTTTTGATGATTGGAAGAGAATTGAACCTTGGAATGATAGACAAGGAATCGTTGAAAATATGGTATGGGACTTTAATAATTTTGTAAAGGAAACTGCTTTTAGAGGGTATCTTGATTTAAACACATTATGGTTTATGTATGCAATGAAAACCGTCTATAACAAAGTTTGGGATGAAAAGACATGGGTGAAACCATGAATAATAAATGCCATTTCTGCCAGAACCCACTACCCACACCCAAAATCATCACATACACCCGCAAAGAGGATGGATTATACTGTGAGGAATACAAGACCTGTACTTACTGTCATCACAGGCAGATGACACGATCCACACGTGTAAACGACTAAAAAGGAGATGGGGGTGCTACATTTAATAGAAAAAACAAAAAGGTGGGATTATGATAAACTTCATAGAACGCAGCACGGAAATTAAAAAAGAGGGTTACCACACGCTTACATCTTCAGAGGACTTCATATTATATGAGGATCAAGATAATCATCAATTCATTATTGAATATGAAAGCCGTGACGAAACTGCAACTATCACTCTACAAATATTAGAAGACAATCTTTATGAGTACACAATCACAACTCCCATAAAATCACTTACTTTTATACATAAAAAAGGGTTGCATGATATAGGGCAAACCACCCAAGAGCAGTTATTTAAACAATTATTACGGAAGATAGATGAAGCCGACGCTATCCCATCAGGAGCTGGTGGTAGTCAAACAAGGATCAAAGCACTTCTGGAAGAATTATATCTTGCGTTACCCTCATATCGTAAAAATATGAAGGAAACATTCAGGGCATGGTTACGGCAGCAGCAATTAGATAAGGTGCCTGGTTTTCTTGAAGCAATAGGTGAAGTGGATAATTTTACTGAAACCACTATTAAAAAGGCCCGTGAACAATTATATAGGAATAATGTGATTGATCATGTTTATGATGCTATACAATTACGAGTAGTAGCCCAAGAAAGTAAAGCAATACTTGATTTTCTCATAGCACTGAGTAGCGTATTAAACAAGCCAATTCATAGTATTGTAACAGCAAATCCGGGTAAAAGCAAATCTACAATTAGTGAGACGGTTTTTGAATTATTCCCCAGACAGCGCCGGTTGGAGTTTAACTCTGAAACAACGAGTTCTGGTTTAATGAATATGACAAAATATAAGGAAGGTAAGCATGTTCTTAAAAATAAGCTTATTAAACTTGGTGATTTTGGTGATACAAAGGAGCAAGAGGCTGCAACGGAAATAATAAGTATATTGAAGATTATGATGAGTGAAGGTAAGTATACTAAGATATTAACAAATATGGAGGATGAGTTTGGAAGGGCTATGATTTTACAGCTCAAAGGGATTGGAAGCGTGCATTTAGAAGTAGTCACACCCACAGTTGAAAGTCAATATCAAAGCCGGGCTTTGCTTTGGAGTCCTGACGATAATCGTGACGTGCAACATGCTATTATGGAGCATCAGGAGGATGAGCTGGGGCGTAAAGAGAAGGAGTATGATTTTAAAAAGAAGCGTGATATTGTTGCTTGTATGATTGAAGAAATATACCAGCATGTAGAAGGGTTTAAAAAAGATGGATGGGGCTTTGATGTTTTTAACCCATTCACAAGCCATTTTAACGCTTTACTTAATGTTAAGGCGTCGCCTAACGCTAATCGTGACCGTATGATGATACAGATGATTCCAAAGTTGGTGACGCTTGTTAATTGTTTTAATCGTCATATAATTTTTAATGATAAATTGAAACAATATGCTTTAATAGTGTCTGTAGAGGATTATATTTATACGTTGAAGGTGCTTGGTGAAACTTTGAGTCGTTTCATTCATAAAAAGCCGGAGGTATATGGTACTTATCTTACTATTATTGAGGATAAGCTTTTACCAAAAACAAAGCCAGTATTATCTTTTGATGATTATAAAATTGGTTTTGAGAAGCGTGAGAAATATCGTAGCCGTAAAATTGAAGATATATATGAAATTGACCGTGAATATGCTGAATTTATTGAGATACTAGATGATTCAAGCTTTTATACATATAAAGATATTGCTAAGTACACAACCCTTCACGATCGTACTGTGCGACGGTATATTCAAGAAATGAGGGACATGGGCTTGGTTTTTATTGATGAGTCTCATACTCCTCATCGTGTTTATCTTGTATCTGATTATGTTGATCAACGGGAAAATGCTTTTAAAAATATAACTGATTTTAAAGCGTTGTATGATGGAAATGGGCCTTATGTGGTGGAAGTTAGTGGAGATTCTATTAGCTGTGATGAATTGTATATCAAAAAATTGTATGATAGCTTTATGAGGTCTGCTTATGCACGTGGATGGGTTTTTTTAGATGAACCTGAATTTAATGGGGAAAGTATTACTTTTAAAAAAGAAATTTCAGAGGAGGATGTATAAATTGTTTATATCTAAAAATAATTATAGGCTTTTGGACATGAACCTTATGTCCAATTCTCCAAGGTTTTTTGATGATTTAAAGAAGCCGATAAAAAAAATTATTGCGTACATTCATGTATATTCTTTGAAACTTGAGTACATAAATTTATTTTCGGTGTGTCCAAAAGCCGTGGCTGTTCTGGGTCTGTGGGGTTTTGTGGATGCTCCGATTAGGTGTTCTCAAAAAGTGTACCAAAAGTATAGGACTTATATGGTGTCGGAGATTTCCAGATCTTGTGTCCAACTCTCCGGGCTTCTTTCAGAAATCTTAAAAAAAGAAGCGGTTTCCGGGCGTTTCCATGAAAAAAATGTGTTCACTAAATGTGAAATATATTACTTTTTATGGCAATTAGTAATAAAAAATTAGTAATACTGAGGTGAAAAAAATTACAATAAAAAAATTACATGAAAACACTTTAAAAATTGTTGAAGACGGAATCTACTTAGAAATTTATCAAAAAAATGTCCAAATAATTGATAAGAACATAGATGAAGCCTGTTCTAAAATGATTCCTTTAAATAAGTTTTTACAACAGTTAGAAGGATTAAATCTAGTTTATCCAGACCTCATCTGTACAACATATGATATTAATTTAGTTAAACCTAATTATAATGCAAAAATAGGAGGACCATACAATCACAATTACTGTGGAATTAGTAATCAATATGAATACTTTTCTAAACCATGTTCCTTTAATTACCTAATCGACGGAGTTAAACATACAATAGACCTCTTAAACAAAAAAGACCCGTCTAATTATTCATATTATCTAGTTCAAAAGTGTAGAATCCTTTGTATGTTCAAAAAAAATAGTTTAAAAAGTAAAAATAAAAAACGGGGAAGAATTAGTAAAAGCATTCGCCATGAGGTGTTCAAAAGAGATAATTATAAATGTGTTGAATGTGGTGCATCTAAAGAGAATATTGGGTTACATATTGATCATATTCTTCCTATTAGCCAAGGGGGCAGTGATGAATTAGATAATTTGCAGACGCTATGTGAAACATGTAATATTGCTAAAAGCAACCGTAAATGGAAAACAAACATTAAAGTATAAATGTAAATTAAAGGGATAAAAATTTTGATGTGAGGCGACCAGATATGAAAAAAGAGAATAAAAAGAAGGAAATTGATGAAGAGAAAGAGGAAACCATAAAAAGGGGTGTAAAAGCCTATCACACCCTTAAACATTGGCGGGAGACGGGGGAGTTACTTTTATAACTCTCCTATCTCATAGATGTGTAAGTGTAAAAAAGGAGGGAATAAAATTGAATGATGAATATTTATTGATGTGCCATGATGCTTACAAATATTTATCGTATTACGATAAACCCGGTGTAGATAATCTATATTGTGACTATACTGGAGTATATTTAAAGCAATGGAATGAAAGTGGTGCTTCTTCCGAGAAAAATTGGAGATTTAAAAAAATAAAAGAGGAGTGGAAAAACGAGAATCCATTCCGTGTTTGGAGACAGGAAGACCTGCAATACATACTGGCAACAGTTCAAATGATTGATAGTGAACTTGATCTTATTAAAGCAATATGTACTTGGAGCAATAACACAATGGAATGGATAGACTTCCTTGATTTTAATTTAAATCAGTATTGGTTGGCTTTTGTTATGCATATCATTTACAGTATGGTTTGGGATGGTAAAACATGGGTAAGGAGTGAATGATAAACATGATTGAAAAAATTGAAATACCTTTATATGACGGTATGGATTACAATAAAGAACTTAAATTAATAGTAAGTGAATTTGCAGGGCGAATGTATTTAAATGTTTATAAAAAAGATGATTGTGAAGA
>JAHKLZ010000022.1 GCA_020854775.1 Candidatus Woesearchaeota archaeon
ATGTTTTTTGTCTTGCCGGTCTGGTAACTTCCGACAACATCGGTTAACCAATAAGCCCCGAACTTGTCTGCCATTCCCTTAATTCCGTCCGTGTAATTTAAACCAAGCCCTCTGTAATAATGCTGTGTACCGGTATACTGTCTAAAACCATCATTCAAATCTCTTAATACTTTTTCCATCTTTCTCCTCCTTAAACCATTATTATTTTATTTTTCATTACCCACATGCAAGTTTCCAATTCCTGTTCATCAACTCCGCCATTCAAATACCTTGCCTGCCATTCCAGATACTTAACTAAAATCTCTTTTCTGATATAATGTTTTTCTGTCCAGAATGCACAACCTTCCATTACGATAGCCATTTGGTCGAAAGTGATATTTTTGTATTTCTCTGTTAAGTCTGCTTTGCGGTCTGTAAAATCTCTGATTACCTGTTGGATTTCTTTTTTTGTCATCTTCCTTACCTTCCTTCTCTTTCTGCTTCACGATATTCTTCGTAAACTAAATCGTTAAACTTCATTACAACATCTAATATTTTTTCCATCTTCCTTTGCCAATCATAGGTAATTTTCTGGTTGCTGTAACCTGTTTCTAATTCTGCATACCCTTCTTTGTTTATATCGACATTGAACTCTTTACCGTGGGCTACTCTTGAAGTGCCTAAATAATGAAGGTTATCAAGTATCTTATTGGGTTCATGAACATAATCTTCGCGGTCTACAAAATACATTTTTAAATATTCTGTTAAGTTTTTTATCCTTCTTGTCTTTTCTTTATTTTCCATTTTCCTATACCTTCCTTTTTTTATCTTATAACTTATTTTAACATTATTTTAAATATTTGTCAATAGATATTTTAAAAGTTTTTTAATTATTTTTTATTACACCAGACAGGGTTTGCCCCTGCCTACACACCTCCCATTCTTCCGAAATAATGATGTTCATAATGTCCAAAATTAATTGCTACTGATTCATTTGGTTTTAGTTTGATAATATCTCCTGATTCTACTTCGCTACATGTATAGTCTACGTATTCTTTCGTCATGAATTGAACTTCACAATCTTTGGTATTATTCTTCCAGAAAGTCCAATCACTAAAAAACCACTTAAAATAATCATCTTTAAAATCTACAATAATCAGATTGCCTTGCCTTGTTACCGGATAATCTCCTTTCTGCTTTATAATATGAGCATTGAATCCGAAATAACTTCCTCCCTCTGATTGGTAGTCAAAATTCTCTTTATCAAATTGTTTTACTTCTTCCTTAAATTTTTTTAGGGTTGTAGACTTTTCCAGAAGTTCCATGACTTCCCCGCCATGTCCGCCTTCTCTTTCTTCATACATATCTCCGTTAAACTCACAAGTTTCCGTAATTCTAACATTCCCTGATTTTAATTTCTCGATAAAATACAATGTTCCTCTTGTCATAATAATTCTCCTTTACTTTTTATTTAATATAATAGTTCCTTTGCATGATTGATTATTCTTTCTATATTTTCAACATCAATTTGTAATATTCTATCCCCCTTTACGTTTTTTCTATAACTAAAATCATTTTTTAATTGCTTTAAATATTTAGCTATTTTTTTAATATCTCCCTCAAATAATTCTTCAGTCGCTTTTTCCATTAACATTTCTTTTTCTTCAATTTCCATTACTTACCTCCGTATAATCCCAAATTACCTGATTGGTTTTTAAGGCATTTATCAATTGTTCGCGAGTTTGGAATAGTGGACTCTGTTCCCAACTTCCGTCTAACTTGCTCGCATACCAACCAAATCCTGATTCCTTGGCATCATCTGGTGAATAGGTAATCAGATATAATTTGAACTCTCCATTTTCTCTCTGCTTAAATATATCGTGTTTCATTATCTTAATAATCCTCCCTATAATTTGGAATTAATTGTGATTTTAATTTTTTGATACACTTAATATCCCCACAACATATTTTATAAGGAATGCCATAACATCCGTTGAACCGGTTGGTGGTTTTTGTTAGAGTTTTCATTTCCTATACCTTCCTTTTTTTCTTACCTTCTAATATTAGTTTAACATCTTTTTAAAGAATTGTCAATACTTTTTTTAAAAATAATTTAAAATATTTTTCCCTTTGAAGTTTATAGAAAGTTTATCTGAAGTTTACCTAAAGTTTCGGGAAAGTTTGCCTAAAGTTTTGGGTAAAGTTTGAGGTAACTTTTTTGAAACTTCGGCTTGAAAGCGTTGATATATAAGGGTTTTATAGACTATAATAGTCTATCGCAAAAGAAAAAGAAGAATTAAAAAGAAGAAGAAAAATTAAAAATATTATTACATACTTTTACCAATCTGTTTCTGGTATAGCCCTAAATTTAATCCTTTTGATATTATTATCCCATCTCCATATAGCTATTAAATTATATCTATCAGTTATAGTATCTATTTTCCAATCATAATAATAATTTCCTGTATCTGTTTTGGTCGGTATTCCGCCTTCCAATAGAATACTTTCATCTGCACCTATTACATCAATAGTTATTTCTTCCG
>JAHKLZ010000023.1 GCA_020854775.1 Candidatus Woesearchaeota archaeon
CAATTAAAAGATATAAGGAGGTAAAATGAATGGATTTTACATTGACTAGGGAACAGGAACTTGTAAAACAAATGGTAAGAGAATTTACAGAAAATGAAGTCAAACCCCTGGCTGCCGAAATAGACGAGACAGAAAGGTTTCCAAGAGAAACAGTAGAAAAGATGGCCAGATACGGCATGATGGGGATACCTTTCCCGGAGGAATATGGCGGGGCAGGTGGAGACACCCTGTCTTATATAATAGCTGTGGAAGAACTTTCCAAGGCCTGCGCCTCAACGGGAGTCATACTCTCGGCACACACATCGCTCTGTGCATCGCTTCTCGAACAGTTCGGCACGGAAGAACAAAAACAGAAATATCTGGTTCCCCTTGCAAAGGGAGAAAAGATAGGTGCATTTGGACTTACAGAACCCAATGCAGGTACGGATGCATCCGGACAGCAGAGTCTGGCTGTACTTGAAGGAGACCATTATATACTGAACGGTCAGAAAATATTCATAACAAACGGTGGAGCTGCAGACATATTCGTGGTATTTGCAATGACAGACAGGAGCAAGGGAAATCATGGCATATCAGCATTCATACTTGAAAAGGGAATGCCGGGCTTTTCAATAGGAAAACTTGAAAACAAAATGGGAATAAGGGCATCATCAACTACGGAGCTGATATTCGAGGACTGTATAGTTCCAAAGGAGAATCTTGTAGGAAGAGAAGGAAAAGGTTTTGGAATAGCAATGAAGACTCTTGATGGAGGAAGAATCGGTATAGCAGCACAGGCACTTGGAATAGCAGAAGGCGCCCTGGAGGAAGCAGTTGAATACATGAAAGAAAGAAAACAGTTTGGAAGATCACTTAGCAAGTTCCAGGGGCTGGCATGGACTGTTGCCGATCTGGATACTGAAATACAGGCTGCAAAATACCTTGTGTACAAGGCAGCATTGAGCAAGGATGCACATGTATCCTATACAGTAGATGCAGCAAGAGCCAAGCTTATGGCAGCAAATGTTGCCATGGAGACTACAGCAAAGGTTGTACAGCTCTTTGGAGGATATGGATATACAAAGGACTATCCAGTAGAGAGAATGATGAGAGATGCAAAGATAACTGAAATATATGAAGGAACCTCGGAAGTACAGAAAATGGTCATTTCAGGAAATATATTTAAATAGGAGGAACGCCTAATGAATATTGTTGTTTGTTTAAAACAGGTACCGGACACAAATGAAGTCAAAATAGATCCAAAGACAGGAACGCTTATAAGAGAAGGTGTTCCTTCGATAATAAATCCAGATGACAAGAATGCACTTGAGGAATCAATTGCAATTAAAGAAAAAACAGGTGGAAAGGTTACAGTAATAAGCATGGGACCACCCCAGGCAGAGTCGGCACTGAGGGAAGCACTTGCAATGGGTGCAGACGAGGCAATACTCATATCTGACAGGGCTTTTGCAGGAGCAGATACCTGCGCCACAGCATATGCACTTTCAGGAGCACTCAGGAAACTGGACTACGATATAATTTTTGCAGGAAGACAGGCAATAGACGGAGATACCGCACAGGTTGGACCTGAAATAGCAGAATTTCTGGGAATACCGCAGATAACTTATGTAGAAAAGGTCGATGTGGATGGAAGTACGGTTACAGTTAGAAAAGCATGGGAAGACGGGTATGAAACAGTGAAAGTCAATACGCCGGTACTGCTTACTGCTATAAAAGAATTGAACAATCCAAGATATATGCATATGAAGAATATATTTAAAATCTTCAACAAGGAAGTAAAAGTGTGGAGCGCTGCCGATCTTGAAGTTGACAGGGAGCGTCTTGGACTTAAAGGTTCTCCTACGAAGGTAAAGAGATCAGCTACAAAAGAAGCAAGAGGGGCAGGAGAGATTGTCAACAAGCCGGTAAAAGAAGCAGCAGCATATGCAATTTCAAAATTAAGAGAAAAGCATGTTATTTAATTGGGGGGGATTCGTAATGAATATAGCAGACTACAGAGGTGTATGGGTATTTGCTGAACAGAGAGACGGTGAACTTCAAAAAGTAGCTCTGGAATTATTGGGAAAAGGAAGAGAACTTGCAGATAAATTAAAGGTTGATCTGACTGCAGTACTTCTCGGAAGCGATATAGATGATGCCGCAGAAGAATTGACTGCGTATGGAGCAGACAAGGTGCTGTATGCAGACAGTCCGCTATTGAAACACTATACTACGGACGGATATACAAAGGTAATTGCAGACCTTGTAGAAGAGAAAAAACCGGAAATAGTACTTATAGGTGCAAGCTTCATTGGAAGAGATCTGGGACCAAGACTGGCAGCCAAACTCGTTACGGGACTTACAGCCGATTGTACCGGACTCGACATAGATGCGGAGACGAACAATCTCATGATGACAAGACCGGCTTTTGGTGGGAATCTTATGGCAACAATAGTTTGCGGGGACCACAGACCGCAGATGTCAACAGTAAGGCCGGGGGTTTTCGATAAACTTGAGAAAGCCGATGTGAAGGCTGACAGGATAGAAAAAGTGAGCGCAGATGTTTCAGAGGACGACATAAGGATAAAGGTACAGGAAGTAGTGAAACTTGCGAAGGATGTAGTGGACATTGGAGAAGCAAAGGTAATTGTATCCGGAGGAAGAGGGCTTGGAAGCAAGGAAGGCTTTGAAGTTCTGAAGGAACTGGCAGATGTGCTTGAGGGAACTGTAGGTGGTTCCAGAGCTGCTATTGACAATGGCTGGATAGACAAGGCATATCAAGTTGGACAAACCGGGAAGACGGTAAGGCCGGCACTCTATATAGCAGTTGGAATATCAGGAGCAATACAGCACCTGGCAGGCATGCAGGACAGTGGATATATTGTGGCTGTAAACAAGGATGAAAATGCTGCAATAATGAAGGTGGCTGACCTTGCCATTGTAGGAGACTATACCAAGGTCATACCTGAACTTGTAACTCAGATTAAAG
>JAHKLZ010000024.1 GCA_020854775.1 Candidatus Woesearchaeota archaeon
AACCGTTACAGGCAAGCGTAAAAGACAGTGCAATCCTGACATTGACGATTGAAAACCGAGACTTTGCAAACAAAAAAGTAAACCGAATTTTACACGAATGACTGTTCATTACATATTTAAAAAGACCAACGAGCCGACACGCAAGCCGACTCGAAAGTTTTTAAAATTTTTCCCCACCGCATTTTTTTAAAAACATTTTATCCTTACCCGCATTGGCACATTTGATTTTTCCCGATACACTTTTCCGACCCTTCACAAAACTAAAAGAGCCAATTTTGCTAACCCGCAAAAAGACTGTTGAAAAGATTTTGACTTTTTTAGGATGCTATTTAACGACAACTTTGTATTTTTGGACATAAAATGACAAGTCAAATTTTTCAAGCATTGAAAACAGTAGGCGAACTAATACGGGAAGCAAGAGAAAAAAGGGGGCTACTACTAAGGCAGGTTGCCTCTTTTCTTGAAATTGACCAAGCCCTTTTAAGTAAAATAGAAAGAGGGGAAAGAAAAGCTACCAGAGAAAATATAATCAAGTTGGCTTCATTTCTTGAATTGAACGAAAAGGAACTCTTAGTTCAATACCTGAGTGAAAAAATTGCTTATGATTTGCAGGATGAAGATGTAGCAAAGGAAGCCCTGAAAGTAGCTGAAAAGAAAGTTGAATACTTAAAAAGACATAAATGATAAACGACCAACAAATAACCGAGAATGAAAACTGGTTAAATCCATTAGCTGATAGAGAATCAGTTCAACTTGAAGAATATTTGAATTTTTATAACAATAGAATTGAAGGGGAAGGGGGTAATAGAAAGCTGCATCATGAGAGCGAGATTCTTTTTGTAAAAGAATTTATGTTCCCAATTTTAGGTAAGGAAAATATCAAATATCTTATCCCGCAATATCCATTTCTGGATTCAGAAGGAAAAACCAGAAGAATAGATTTTGCAATTACTAAGGATGGGAAGAAGTTAGCACTTGAAGTTAATGGAGAAACATATCATGCAGAAGGTGTCATAGCAAGAGAGGCATTTGACGACAATCTTAATAGGCAAAACGAAATCTTAATCGCAGGATGGCATTTACTGCGATTCTCTTATAGCCAATTACAACATCCGGACTGGCGTAAACGAGTGAGCGAAAGCATCAGACGAATTATCTACAAATTATTTCCTGAGCTACTTTCCGAAACGCTGATTGAACCAAATCATTTACAGATTAAGGCATTAGAAGCTCTGGACTATTACAGAAGTTTCGGATGGAAAAAAGGAGTTGTAGTATTACCGACAGGAACAGGTAAAACTTTTCTATCGGCATTTGACACCAAGAAAGTTGAGGGCAGAATTTTATTTATCGTTCATAGACTTGACATTCTAAGCCAATCAAAAGAAGCCTTTGAAAAAGTATATCCGAAAGAAAAACTAGGATTGCTCACAGGAGAAGTAAAAGAGAATGTTAAAGATTCCAAAGTTCTTTTCGCTTCTAAAGACACATTGAGAAGTCCTGATACGCTTTATCAATTTGCACCTAATGAATTTGATTACATTATTGTCGATGAAGTTCATCACGGGCAAGCGCCAACCTATCAAATAATTCTAGAATATTTTCAGGCAAACTTCTTTATGCTCGGTCTGACTGCCACGCCTGACAGAATGGACAGGAAGGATATTTTTGAGCTTTTCGACTACCAGAAAGTATTTGAATACACTTTAAATGAAGCTATTGAAAACGGCTTTCTTGTTCCATACACCTATTACGGATTAAAAGACAATATAGATTATTCAAAAATCAGATACCAAGGCAACAAATACAATGTGAACGACCTTGATAAGTATTTGATAATAAAAGAACGTAATGAACAAATTTTAAAAGAATATATTGAAAAAGGAAAAGGTTATAAAGCCGTTGGCTTTTGTTGTTCAGTTAAACACGCAGAAGCGATGGCAAAATTTTTCAATGAAAAGGGGATACCTTCTTTTGCTATAACTTCACAAACTCACAACAGAGACGAACTGATTCAACAATTCAGAGACAACCAATTTACTGTTGCTTTCACCGTAGATTTATTTAATGAAGGTGTTGACTTTCCAGACTTGCGTGTATTACTATTTTTGAGACCAACCGAGTCAAAAACCGTTTTCATTCAACAGCTTGGCAGGGGCTTAAGACTTTGCACAGGAAAAGACAGAGTTGTAATTCTTGACTTTATCAGTAACTACAAAAAAGCAAATAACATAAGGGAGTACCTTTCAAAAGGAAAAAGCGAAAAGAAAAATTCTAAAACCGGCAGAGTAGAAAAAATTGTTTATGAGTATTCGCCTAAGTGTTCTGTAATCTTTGATGCAGAGGTTGAAGAAATTCTGGACAATCAAGACAAAGCAGGAAGAGAAATCACCAAAGAAGATTTAATTGATGCTTACTATACGCTGGCGGAAAAACTGGAACACAAACCAACACAACAGGAAATTAACGAACAAGGTGAATTTAAAGTTGGAAAATATCTATCTGTATTTGGTTCTTGGGTTAAGTTTCTAAGAGAAATTGGAGAATTTACAGAAGCCAGTTATCATTTCCCGCAAGGCGTACACCTCGGGCACATTCTATACATTTTAAAAACGCTTCAAAGCAATCGTTTAAAGAATACTCATCTTGACAGCAAATATATCCGAATAAGAGGAAATCTTGGAGAGGACAGATTAGGTGCTTTTCAGAGGCAGACAAAATACAAGTTGCAAGCTCTTATGGAACTTGGATTGATTGTAGATGATAGAAAGGTCGGAACAGATACCGAATACGTCCTTCAACTTACACCAAAAGGGAAACAATTAGCAGAAATTTTAAAACCTGTTTTCAAAAAACTTGACTTTGGCTTCAAAGATAAAGACAGCGATATTCCGTCTTGGGAAATGAATACTCAGCCCTCACAATTCAATGAAGCAATCAGCAAGTTCATAAAAGCAAACAAGAAACACGGTGCATTTATTACAAATGTTTTCCTTGAAATGCATGCGGTTGGCTTAATGCTGAATTATCTCTATCGTGTAGAACGTAAAAAATTAATAAATAAAAACAGCATTTATCAAGGTTTCTTCTCTGCTCCTTTTGTTGCAAACTATTGTGACAGAAACGGAATTGAAGCAGCAACCGAAGAAGGAGCAAAAAGGAGATGTCCGTTTCTTCTAAATATACTTGAAGCATTAGGCATTATTAAACAGGAAACAAGTTCAATTGAAGTATTACAATTTGTTCTGTCAAAACAGACCATACAATTGAAATCCAAAGAATCAGAAAAAGAAATATTTGAGCGAATTACTAAGATTGAGAAGAATCCAAAATCACTTTCAGACGAGGATGTCTCGCTGTTGAAAGAAGCGTTCGGCAAGGATTTTCTTACTGACAAATATTTTATTAAAAACTTTAAAACCGTAAAGTAAAATGGGAAATAAATCACATTACAATTCAGGGCATATAGCAATGAACAAGCTCAAAAAAAATGGGGTTGCTCATAGTAGTTTCATTGAATCTCAACTGCCGCAAAAAACTTATCACGGTTTATTCGTTGAGGACGCAGTTAAGTTTCTGAAAAAACTACCTGATAATTCGGTACAATTAATTTTGATTGACCCACCATATAATCTCGATTTGGCAATATGGGACACATTTAGCAATTATTTAGAATGGGCAAGGCAATGGTTGGACGAAATTTACAGGGTGCTTTTAGAAACGGGTAATTGCGTAATATTTGGCGGATTCCAATATCAAGATCTTAAAAAAGGAGACTTGTTGGAGATTATGCACTACACAAGACATAATACCGATTTGCGTTTCACTAATCTAATAATTTGGTATTACAAAAACGGAATGAGTGCGCACCGCTTTTTCGCCAACAGACACGAAGAAGCTATTTGGCTTTCAAAAACAAATAAATATTTCTTTGACTTAGATTCTGTTCGTATTCCGTTTGATGAAGAAACCAAAGAACTTTATAAGCGAGATAAGCGACTAAATCCTGAAAGCGTTGAGAAAGGCAAAAACCCAACTAATGTTTGGGAGATTAGCAGATTAAATGGCAATTCAGTTGAACGCGTGGGACACCCAACACAAAAACCACTTGAACTGATAAGAAGGTTTGTAAAAAGTCTTTCTTACCCTGGTTCTTTAGTACTTGACTTTTTTGCAGGTTCAGGAACTACGGGCCGCATTTGCATTGAAGAAAGCAGAAATTCAATTCTTGTGGACAGCGACCCAAAAATGTTGGAATATTTTGACTTACATCTAAAAAATATGAACGGCAGATTGTTTTCTGCACAGCATTGCATAAAAATCAATCCTGACTTGAATGAGTTTTTAGAGTTGGTAAAAACTGAAAGTAAAGTCGAAGCAGAATAATGCTATACCAAATTACTATATTAAATGAGAAACAAAATCTTCATAAGCCATGCCTCACCTGATGACAACGATTTTACAAAATGGTTGGCATTAAAGCTTATTGCGTTGGGTTATGAGGTTTGGTGTGATGTTTTGTTCTTAGACAAGGGAGCCGATTTTTGGAAAGTAATAGACAAAGAAATCCGTGAAGGGGCCATAAAGTTCTTACTGGCAACTTCTGAAATTGCCATTAAGAGAGATGGAGTATTAAAAGAAATTGCCGTTGCGGAAAAAGTAAAAAAACAACTAAAGGATGATAATTTCATAATTCCATTAATCATTGACGAAAACCTTTCGTATGATGACTTGCCGCCCGAAATCATTCGCCTGAATGCGATTGATTTTAAAAAATCATGGGCAACGGGTTTACAGGATTTACTGGATGCATTAGACAAACAGAATATTTCCAAAAACAGTCCCGACCCCGATAAAAGCAATGCCCTGTATCAGCAAATATTTCTGCACAACAAGGGCATAATTGAACGAGAAGAAATTTATGATTCCAATTGGTTCAGCATTTTATCCTTCCCAAAGGAATTACGCTTTCATGATTTTGGGAAACTGATGCCAAAAGGTTTTGATGTGAGTGAACTTACGTTTCCTGCGGTTTGCTATAAAAATTATCTCTGCACTTTTGCATGGGAATATGATTTCATGCACCAATTACCTACAACAGAAACATATAACAGCAGCCAAACAATTAGAATACCAACTGAAGAAATACTATCAGGCAAATACGATTCGCCATTCATTGGCAACTTTGAATGTCAACGGTTGATTGTTCAACTATTGAATAAGGCGTTTGAATTGAGAATGAAAGACAAAGGAGTTCGGGAATATCCTATGTCTAATAAAGTAGGTTATTGGTTTGAAAAGGGAAAGCTGGTGAAGGATAAGTTCAATAAAATACGGTTGGTTGGTAAGCAAAAAGATAAACATTGGCACTTCGGTATATCAGCAGCAGGTAAACTTTATCCGTTTCCCGTGTTGATGGTTTCATCACATATCTTTTTCACCAAAGACGGTAAAGAAATCATTGAAAGCAAAAACATACAACATGCAGCACGAAGAAGACAGGGTAAAAATTGGTGGAATGACGACTGGCGGAATAAGCTGCTTGCCTTTGTAAAATACCTGTCGGATGATGAAAGCAGTTTTTATCTGATGGTAGGAAGCGAAGAAAAAATTCATATTTCTAATAAGCCTGTTCAATTTATCGGGTATGTCAGCTATAACAAACCTGAGAAAAATACGCTGGAAGATGAAGCAGAGATATCAGATTTAAATGACCTGAATGAATTTGACGAAGAAATAATTGAAGAAGCCGATTCTGAATGAAGAAACTGATATACATACCTGAGCCAAATATACTCTTTGCCAATGGACAGAAATGTACAGACGCAAGGGACGGACTTGCTTTGTTTGGTCCGCTAACTAATATATATGGCATCAAAAGCGGTGTAGTAGGAACCAGAAATGGATTAAAAATTTTCCAAAATTACATCAAACGCATACAAAAGCCCATTTACAACGCTAATAATATTACACGTCCAATGTTTCCAGGTTTTGAAGCTGTGTTCGGTTGTAAATGGGACGCAGACCATGTGGTTTTCAAAGAAGTAACCAATGAAGAAATTGGGAAACTGCTATACACAGACAGCACCCACAAAAGGACGTATGATTTGGTTACCTTATTCATAAACAAAATAATATCCGCCAACAAAAATGAAGATGAAAAAGTAGATGTATGGTTTGTGGTGATTCCTGATGAAATCTATCAATACTGTCGCCCCAATTCTATATTACCCAAAGACTTAGTTCAATCAAAATCATTGATAAGCAAATCGAAGGCAAAATCATTTCGATATGAACCAACCTTATTTGAAGACATAAACAAGGAATTGAAGGAGCAGGAAAAAGAAGCGATAACTTACAAGTATGATGCCCAATTTCATGACCAGTTGAAAGCCCGATTGCTTGAACACACTATTCCAACACAGATTTTAAGAGAGAGCACTTTGGCGTGGCGTGATTTCAAGAACAAGTTTGGTGAACCCAAAAGAGACTTTTCAAAAATTGAAGGTCACTTAGCTTGGACAGTTTCAACCGCTGCATTTTATAAAGCTGGTGGTAAACCTTGGAAGTTATCAGATATTAGAAGCGGTGTTTGTTACCTAGGGCTTGTTTACAAGAAAATTGAAAAAGGTATGAACCCAAAAAATGCGTGCTGTGCAGCCCAAATGTTTTTGGATAATGGAGATGGAACTGTTTTCAAGGGAGAAGTTGGCCCTTGGTATAATCCTGATAAGGGAGAATTTCATCTAAAACCCAAAGAGGCAAAAGCATTATTGACACAGGCCTTAAAATCGTATGAAGAACAAAACGGAGTTTATCCTAAAGAAATTTTTATTCATGCCAAGACAAAGTTTAACAGTCAGGAATGGAAGGCATTTCAAGAAGTAACTCCTGAAGGAACGAATTTGGTTGGAGTTACCATAACCAAAACAAAGCCCTTAAAACTTTTTAAATCAGAGGGAAATTATCCGATAATGAGGGGTAACGCTTTTGTTGTTAACGAAAAGAGTGCGTTCCTTTGGACGGTAGGTTATGTTCCGAAAACAGAATCAACCTTGTCAATGGAAGTTCCTAATCCCATTTATATTGAAATTAATAAAGGCGAAGCAGACATTGAACAGGTATTGAAAGATATTTTAGCGTTGACTAAATTGAATTACAATGCCTGTATTTATGCAGACGGAGTTCCTGTAACACTTCGGTTTGCTGATAAAATTGGAGAAATACTAACCGCTTGTACAGACTTAAAAGCACCGCCACTTGCATTCAAATATTACATATAATCCAAAAAGCAAAAGCATACACATTTTGCAGCCTCGCGAATCAGCCCACAAGCCAAAACTGCAAAAAGAGTATGCATTTCTCCAACCCGAGAAAAATTGTTTAAAAAAAATCCCTTCCCTTCTGAAAAATTTTAAAAACGTCAACCCTCAAACCGACTCAAAAACAATCGAACAGGTGGTTGCAAAACTCAATAAAGACAAAGGCTGCAAGACACGGACGACAAAAACGCCAGCCTGTAACAGCGTGTATGTGGCAATAGCGGGTAAAGTGGTAAAACGAAAGGCTTTGCATCTAATAAACTTTGTGCTAAATAGACAGGTAGAAGCTTCTAATCCGCTACTGCACATACACGCAAACCGTTATGCCCCATATTATGACGAAGAATCGACATTTATTAGATATGATAAATATTCAAGATAATACTTATAGTTAATTTAATGATTTTTCGGACTTTTTAATTGTTAAATCAACATTTTAGTTTTGTGATTAACCAATA
>JAHKLZ010000025.1 GCA_020854775.1 Candidatus Woesearchaeota archaeon
AACAAGTAGCTTCAGGATCCTCAGGGATTTCTTCTACGCTACAAGGCTCACAAGGCCCACCACAATCAACACCATCCTCACAAAGAATACTACCATCAAGCATAACATGACAATTCTGAACACCATCAAAACAAGTAGCTACGTATTCACAGTCTCTCCAAAAAGTTTTATCTTTTTCACAACCCATCCTATCTCTGCAAAACCTGTACTGAGTACCATTAATGAAACAATCAGACCAAGGATCGCAACGCCAATCAGAAATACAAGGACTATCAAAACCAGACAGGTCCCTACCAGGATCAGAATCAACACCATCACACCTAGACTCAATAGAAACAACGTTAGAATCAGCTGTTAAATTACCACCATCCTTAGCTTCAAAAATAACATAATCAGTTTCACAATTACCTTCAGGACTAATAACCGTAACGAAAGAATTAGGAGAAATAATTACTTGAACCCTAAGATTGCCAACAGCAGCATAAGAATAATTCAAAGAAGACTTACCCCACTCAGGACGAATATCCACGTCCCCAAAGTAATCACCAAGCGCGAAAGCAACAATAGTAGAACCATCCTTTAAAACAATGTTAGGCAAATTATTCTTCAAATAAGGAGGATCATTAATATCAAGAACCTCGAAATCATAATACTCAACGGCCCAAAAAGAACATTCACCAATATCAAAACCAGAAACCGGAACGGAACGATTACCTACGCCTGATTGATTAGCGCTCAAAGAAAATGAACCATCCTCAAACAAATTAAAAAATAACCCGTTGTAAACAGAAGAATAATTATCAATAACGACTTCGTGCCCCCTAGGATGACTAGCATTAACATAACAAAAAACAGTGTTATCCTCTAAAGTAGTTGATTGATTAAAAACAGAAGGACAATGAGAAACATTAAGCACAGGAGGAAAATTAAGACAAAACTGAAAAGAACCAGACCTAGTAGCATCCCCTTTGAATAAGTTAGACTCAACAGAAGAATCAAACAAAACAACCAATAAAACTAATTGAATCAAAACTACTGATACAACAAAAAAAACAAGGAATGAAAGGAAATCTTTTTTCATAAATAACTAAAGTCAAGAGAGAACTATATAAATATTTTTATAATTAATTAAGAACAGAAAGAACCTTCTTAGAAATATCCTTCGGTGATAAGAACTCTTCTTCCCCAGAAGACATATTTTTAAGCTTGAACAAACCTTTTTTTAATTCATCTTCACCAACAAACACGACGAAAGGAATCTTTTTAGAATTAGCATAATTAAGATTCTTATTCAAATTCCTACCAATAATATCAGTTTCAACTCTTAAACCTTGATTCCTAAGATCTTTAACAACATGCAAACAAGACTTATCATCCACTAACGGAACAACGAATACTTGAGTCAAAGAATCAAAATCATCCTTAGAGAAAGCAACACTTAACCTGCTTAAACCAAAAGAGATACCTACGCAAGGATACTCATTCTTGGAATTCAAAAACTGAGAAACAACTTTATCATACCTGCCACCAGAAGCAACAGAGCTTTTAACTTCGCTATTAATAAGAGTTATCTCAAAAACAGTGCCTGTATAAATATTTAATCCACGAGACAAAGATAAATCAAGCTCATAATTATTAACATTATAAGCATCAAGATAATCAAATAAATCAAACAACTCAGAAATACCTTGCTTACCTTCCTCAGAAACAACAACTTCTTTTAACTTAGCAAGTTTCTCTTTGTTGTTGCCAGAAACATTAAAAAAATCAAAAACCTTATCAGCAGTTAATTTATCAACACCCACACTTTTCAATTCAGCATACAACTCTTCAATCTTAACTTTTTTTAATTTATCAATAATCAAAATAACCTCTTCCTTATTGGAAATCCCTGCAACATCCAGTAAACCATTTAATAATTTACGATTGTTAACACTAATCAACACACTCATATCTAATTCATTAAAAACAGAAGATGCCAATTCTAATATTTCCGCGTCAGCACTCATCTTCTTAGAACCAAGAATGTCAACGTCACATTGCCAAAACTCACGAAACCTTCCAAGACCAATAGGACCATCACGCCAAACCTTAGCCATATGATAACGCTTAAAAGGCAACTTCAACATAGGATTCATACCAATGAACCTAGCAAAAGGAACTGTTAAATCATACCTTAAACCAAGCTCCCTATCCCCTTGATCTTTCAACTTAAAAGTTTCCTTAAGAATCTCGGATCCACCAGCATACTTAGCAGATAAAATATCAAAACGCTCAATAGCAGGCGTATCAAACGGAACAAAACCATACTTCTCAAAAGTATCCCTTAAAAAATTCATAGTCCTCTGTAAAGAAATCATCTCCGAAGGAGAAGAATCACTCATACCCTTAGCAAGTTGCAACTTCATATTATCACGAAACACTAATTTTTTCTTGAATTAAACCTAAGATTCTTCTTAGACTTTAAATCTTTTTTTACTTTTTTTAAAAAAAAACCAGGATATTTAATTTTTATTATGAAAAACAAAGATACTAATGAGAAAACAATACAAAGATACTGCCCTGTGCCTAAACCAAGAAATAAAGGTTGTTCACGATAAAAATCAATAAAGAACCTTAACACGTTATAAAAAAACAAACCATACAAAAACAACAATCCTTTTTTCAAAGTAGAAAAAGAAGAATAAATCAATAAAGCTATGCTCACAGCGAAGTTCTTAAAAGACTCATATAATTGATAAGGATGCCTACAACCTTGAGGCGCATTATAAACGAAGTTGCTCTGAGAATAATCAATACAAAACTTAGCAGAGGAAGGAACACCCCATAATTCTCCGTTAATAAAATTAGCAATCCTGCCTAACCCAAGAAAGAACATGAACGGAACAATGAATTGATCAGCTAAATCATAAAATTTAACTTTCCTATCCTTAACAAATAATAAGCCCGCAATGACCGCGCCTATTATTCCTCCATGAACAGACATACCACCGTGCCAAATCTTAAAGACCTCGAAAGGACTAGTTAACAAAACACTAGTGTTAAAGAAAACAAAGTCAAAGAAACGAGCCCCGATGATGCTACCAAGCATGAAATAAATCATTAAAGAATCCAAATCATTTAAGCCAAGATGCTTAATCCTAGCCCTTTTAATTTGATATTTTAAAAAAAAATAAGCAAACAAGAAACCAAGAAAATAAACCAACCCATAATACCTAACCTCGAATACACCAAAACTAAACGCTACCGGATCAATATTATGAATAAACACTTAACCACCTTTAACTAAAAGACTCACTGATCTGAGACTTCAAAACATCTTTAGGAACGAAACCAACAATCCTGTTAAGCTCTTTACCATCCCTAAACAAGATAATAGTAGGAACTCCTCTAACACCTAATTCAACAGCGGCTTCACCCACTTCGTCAATGTCAGCTTTAGCAAATTTAACCTTTTCTAATTCTTTACTAACTTCTTCAAACACAGGACCAAGCATTTTACAAGGACCACACCAAGAAGCCCAGAAATCAACAACTGTATCTCCTTTAGAAATAAAATCTTTTAATTCATCAACTTTCAAATCTTTCATTAAAAAAACCCCCTACACTAAACTAAATGAACTAATCAATACTTTATAAAAATTTCGCCAAATAAAAATTAAATCAAAGCCCTAATAATAGGTATAAAAACAAGAATAAGAACTAAGAAAAACAAAAACTTAGATAACAAAGTTAAATACTTTGATGCTTTCTTTTCACCAAACTTTTTTTTCATAACAAGAAAAATCATTCTGCCACCATCAAGAGGACCAACAGGTAATAAATTAACAATCCCTATACCGAAGCTTAAAACAAATATTAACCATAATAATCCAAGATTATTATTAAGACTTGAAGAGAAAGGATTACCAATTAACCAAAAATAAGCATAACTAAAAAACTTGTTATTAGAAACCACGGTTGTACCAGAAACCTCTGTGTCAAGGAAAACACCAATAAAAGGTCTTGACTCATTGTTAGGATCGGAACCAAGAACAACTAATTTTTCATCATCATCAATCATGAAAGAAACAACATCACCCGGACTAAGATTCTGAACAAAAACAACTAATTCATAACTAGAAAGAACAGACACGTTATTAACACTCTTAATAACATCACCTTCATCAAGCATAGATAAGTCACGACCATCATCCATGTTTACGAAACCATCAATTCTGACACCTGAAGGCTCATATAATGAAACAGATAACAAACTAAACAAAGCCAATAATATGAACAAGAAACCCGCTAATAAAATATTAGAAAAAGGACCCGCAGCAAAAACAGATAATTGCGCCTTAGAAGAAGCATTCTTTAATTTTTTTTCATCAGGTTCAACGAATGCACCAGGCAAAGGACCAAACATGACGAATCCAGAACTCTTAATAGGAACTTTGTAAGATTTAGAAACAACACCGTGACTAAATTCGTGAATAACAACGACGACTAACAAAGAAATCAAGCCTTCAAATAAAGGAAGCTTGAAAGGAGTGCCAGGAATACTTATACCTGGAAGTACAGGCGCGAACATAGGCGGAGCTGAAGGATCAAAAAATAACTGATACAAACCCATACTTAACAAAACAAGCATGAACAACATACCAAGAAAACCAACATAGACACCTACGTAACTCGCTGATTTAATCTGCCTAAAAAAAACAATAGACACACAAACACCAAGAAAAGATAAAGCTAACAAAAGCCTCAAAGATAAAGCAAAAAAGAAACTAAAACCAAAAATCATATCTAATAAGAGAAAGAAAACAAGAACTAAGAAAGAATAAGAAGAAATCAAAAATATTTTTTTACCAACCAAATCTTTTTTCTTAGGAAGAGGCGTAGCGAACTTCTTCATTTGCTTAATCCCTAACTTAGTCTTTAATAAAGCGACTAAACCTTGAAACTCGAAGCGACTCCTATAAAAATAAATTAATAAAGCAACACCCAAATAGAAAAGAATTACTAAAGCGTGTTCTTGCAACCAATTAAATGACATGAAATAAAAAGGAAAATCAATCATATTTAAATTTTGTTAAAAAAAAAATCATAGTTTCTTAATGGACACTAATAAAATCTTATCATTATGAACTTGCTTAATCGTGATAACAACTTCATTATCTTTACATTTAAAGAATTTGTCTTTCTCAGCGGAATCAATACGCTCCATTAAGAAACGAGAAACAGGCTTAAACTCATTAGTAATAGGCAAAGAAAGATTCAGCTTCTTATTAATAGTCCTAATAAAAGTTTTGCCCTTAACTAACCATTCATCATCAGATACTTGCTTAATCAAAGAATCAACACGATCCTCTTCATCAAATATTTCACCTACTAATTCCTCAACGATGTCTTCAACAGTAACCAAACCAACAACTTGCTTATAAGCCCCAACAACTATAGCCATGTGATAATTACGTAGCTGCAACTCTTTCAAAGTTTCATCAAGCTTCTTAGCCCTATTAACAAAATAAATAGGATTCATCACAGACTTTAATTTAGCAGTATTATTACCCTTAAATATTTGACCAACAACGTCCTGAATAGTAATCATGCCCTTAATATTACCTTTGTTACTTGAATGAACAGGCATCCTAGTATAACCATACTCAATGATTAAAGGCATAGCTTGCTCAACGGTTAAGTTCCAATCCAAAGAAAAAACATCTTTAATAGGCGTCATAATCTTAGAAACAGACAAATCATCAAGCTTGAAAACCTTGTTAATAATAGCTTTTTCATTCTTATTAATCTCACCTTCTTTTTCACCAATATGAATCAAATACTTAATTTCACTCTCAGTAACCAAAGGATCATGATCAGAACTACCAATAAAACGATTAATCACTAAACTAAGATAATTAAAGCTTTTAACAAAAGGATATAATAAATAAAACAAAGTAAGCAAAATAGGCGAAATAGCTAAAGCAATATTCTTAGAGTTCTTAACAACGAAAGTCTTAGGAATAATCTCCCCGAAAGTAAGAAGAATCAAAGTCATAACCCCTGTAATAATACCTATGTTCATATTATTAAAATGATCAAACGCGATCTTAGTAGCAATCGCGGAACTAGCAACATTCATGATGTTATTACCAATAAGAATAGTAATCAGAGACTCATTAGGATGATTCTTAAGCTTAAGCAAAGCTTGAGCATTCCTAACTTTCTTATTAACGAGTTGCTCAGCTTTAAGCTTAGAAGTCGCAACAATCGCAACTTCTGCACCACTAAAAAAAGCTGACAAAGCAATAGTTATTATTATCAAAAAAAATTCTGTTTGCATTTAACCCCTGAGTAACAAGTAATTGTAATGATATAAATATTTTTCTGTGAAAAAACAACAAAATAAACAAATATTGAAGTAAAAATATTTAAATAAAACCAACATTAAACAAATAACATGGCTAAAACAATATCAAGAGATACTCCTTTAGCAGAGATAACCCTTAGAAAATACGAGAAACCAATAACTCTGCAAGGACGAGAACTTATAAGAAAATTTTGCTTAAGCATAGGATTATTACAACCAGGAGATTCCAGAGACGTAGTCGTAGACGTTTTACAAGTTTTCTTAACTAATAAAGGAAAAGAACTCAGCTCCACAGAAGTAGAAAAATTAGTAATAGAAAACAGAGAAAAATACAACTTAACAATACTAGGCGTGGCTCCTTCTAATATAAGAAGACAAATACTAAGACTTAGAGATTCTTTCCTAATAGAAAAAAATGGAAATAATTACAGAATAAACGAAGGCGCAAGTATTAAAGAAATATTCTTAGAAAAAGTAGAAAAATATTACTTTAGCTCCATTATGAGCAGAGTAAAAGAATACGTTGTTAAAGTAGATGACGAATTCCTAAAAGAATAAATAAAAATGTACGAACCACAAGAAGACTCAATAATGCTTAAAGAAGCAATAGAACAATTTCTAAAAAAAGAACCTCAAGAAATATGCGCGGACTTAGGCACAGGAACAGGAATACAAGGATTAACAATGATTCCGCGCTGTAAAAAAGTTTTATTCATAGATATAAACCCTGAAGCCATTAATTATGTTTCTCATTCCTTAAATAAAGAACAAAAACAAAAAGCAGAATTCATAGAATCTGATTTGTTCAAAAACGTGAATCCTGAACTGAAAGGAAGAATTGGATTAATAGCTTTTAATCCTCCTTATTTGCCGAGAGAACAAGACGAAGAGGAAGATGAAGAATTAACAAGTGGAACTAAAGGAATAAATACAACTCTTAGATTCATAAAAGAAAGTAAACCTTTCCTTAATAAAAAAGGAAAACTTTTATTCGTTGTTAGTTCTCATTCAGACGTTGAATCAATAAACGAAGAATTAAAAAAACAAAATTACAAATACAAAATAATTAAGAAAGCACATTTTTTCTTTGAAGACATAATGATTTATGAGGCTTACCTTGATGAAGATAAATAAAGAATTAGCTCTTGAATTATGGAACAAAAAAGAATATTTCTCAAAAGGAAAAAGAGGATATATTTACTTAGCGAAAAACAACGAAGAAGTCTTTGTGATAAAAACAAGGAATCCTGAAAGCAAAGCTCCTAATACTATACTAAGAGAATATGAAAATAATAAATCATTAAATAATCACGGAGTAGGACCTGAAATGTATTATTACGACGAAGAATTAGATTTTGTGATAAGAGAATTCGCGGAAGGAACAAGTATTTTTGAATGGATGAAAAATGTTAATGACAAAAAAATAATAGAGAAAGTATTCTTGAATTTGTTAGATCAATGTAAAAGAATGGATGAAGCAAACATAAACAAATTAGAAATGAATCATCCGCACAAAGATTTACTAATAAGAAATAACGAACCAGTAATA
The DNA here is from genome assembly GCA_020854775.1 of Candidatus Woesearchaeota archaeon. Classification (NCBI taxonomy): domain Archaea; kingdom Nanobdellati; phylum Candidatus Woesearchaeota; species Candidatus Woesearchaeota archaeon. The sequence goes on from JAHKLZ010000025.1 coordinate 7,902, forward strand.
ATAGATTTTGAAAGATGTAAACAAACAATAAAACCAAAGAACGTAACGCAACTATGCCAATTCTTAAGTTCTAAACACATAAACATAGAATTACAAAGATTTAACGTGCAAATAAGTAATGAATCATTAATGAAACTAGCAGAGACTTATAAAAAATCAAAACAAAAAATAAAAGAATTTGAAAAAATAAAAAAAGAAATAATTAACGCTTTTAAGAACCCATCTTCTTCTTGATTTTCTTAATTTCTTTTTCTAAACCAAGCTCATCAAGCAACTCTTTGTACCTGTTCCTAATAGTTACTTCTGTAACCCCTGCGACGTCCGCGACTTCTCTCTGCGTTCTTTTCTCGCCGTTAAGCAAAGCAGCAACATAAAGAGCAGCAGCAGCAATCCCCGTAGGACCACGACCACTAGTTAATTCTACTTTTTGAGCTTCCTCAATTATCTCAACTGATTTAGTCTGAGCCTCAGGACTCAAACGAAGACTAGAAGCGAACCTAGCAATATAATCTGAAGGATTACTAGGTAAAATCTTTATTCCTAGCTCCCTAGTAATAAATCTGTAAGTCCTACCAATTTCTTTTTTTTCAACACCAGACGCTTCACTTAACTCATCTAAAGTACGAGGAACATCGTGACGACGACAAGCAGCATACAAAGCACCAGCAACAACTGATTCCATGCTCCTACCTCTTACTAAGCCACGTTGAACAGCTAAAGTATAAATCCTAGAAGCTTCTTCTTCAACAGACCCAGGAAGTTTCAAATAAGAAGAAACTCTTTTAAGTTCAGCTAAAGCAAGTTTTAAGTTACGCTCAATAGCAGTACTAATTCTTTGTTGCCATTTTCTTAATCTGAAGAATTTACTTTTATCTCTACCGCCCAATTTATAAAAATCAGCTTTAGTACCAACTTCAGTACCTAGACCTTGATCAAATTGAGTGTAAGACATAGGCGCTCCCGTTCTTCTTTTATTAGCAGCAGCGTCACTATCAAATTCACGCCATTCCTGATCAAAATCAACCATTTTCTCTTCAAGAACAAGACCGCATTCGCGACAAATAATTTCTCCTTTCTCTTTGTTCCACTGAAGATTTACAGAACCACATTCCGGACATTTCTTAACGTATCTTGACATAAAAATTTCACCTCGGAAATCACTAAACATTGAACCAAGTCGTCGAGAAAAAAAATAATCTCGAAAAAAAAAACTTGAAAAAATGTTAAATTTATAAACAAATTAAGTTCCTAGTATATAAATATTTCTGTTCTCGACTAGTTTTTTTTAGAAACACTTTTAAAATAACAAAAAAAATAGTAATCACTAAAACATAATAAAAAAACAAATAAAGTTTTTTGAAAAAAAACAACAAATAAAAAAAGAATAAAAAAAACAGCAGAAAAAGTTTATAAATAAGCCTGTACTCTTCAAAAAAACAATGAAACAAAAATACGACGACCAAGAACAAGAAGACTTCAGAGTAAGACTACCAAGAGGAAACGAAGTACTAGGCATACTAGAAGCAAGACTAGGCGCATCAAGATGCGACGTGAAATGCCTAGACGGAAAAACAAGAAACTGCAGAATACCAGGAAGACTAAAAAGAAAACTGTGGGTCAGACCAGGAGACATAGTAATAATAGAACCATGGGAATTCGGTGGAGACGAAAAAGGAGATATAATCTTCAAATACAGACCAGTACAAGCAACCTGGCTAAAAAACAACGGGCACCTAGACAAACTACAAGATCTAGATGACTTCTAAAAAGAAAACAATATAAACAAAACAAAAAAACACAAAAAAAAAACGAATGGGACCTTAGCTCAGACTGGGAGAGCGCCACGCTGAAGACGTGGAAGTCCTGGGTTCAAATCCCAGAGGTCCCATACACCATTATTCTCACACAAAAAACCCTAAAAGGATTTGAACATGCACAAAAACCCCAAAAAGTTTTGGCACCCCTCACCAAGGTTCTCGAAGCACGAAAACCCTTAAAACACGAAAATACAAAAGAATCAGAACTTATACGCATCAAATTCTTCCCTAGAAAACATTAATTGCTTCTTCGCCTCAAAAGACTCATCAGACTTCAAATCCTCAAAAAAAATCTGATCATTATCCTTCTCAATCAACAAAGCATGATTGCCAACAGCCCTAATAGTAGGCTTACCAACCGCGTTCTTCATCTTATGAGAAGAATGAAGATGACCATCAACAGTCACCTTAGCAAGCAAACTAAGCTTCGCAGCCACAAGAAGCGTAGGAGTCTCATCAGCATGCTTCTCAGCGCGCCAAGAACCCCTACCAATCTGACCATGAGTAAAAAAAACATCCAACCCCTCAAAATCCCTCATGATACGAATCCAATCAACATCATCAACAGGATCACGAAGATCCTCAACTTTTTCCCTATCAAAATCAGATATTAACTTTCGCTCAGTACGAAGATGACTAAAAATATTAGATAATTCTTTCTCAGACAAAATACCATAACAATAAGACTGCAAATGACCCGTATTAGGAATCCCCGCAACTCTTACACCATTAAGATTTAATACGCCTTGATACGAATTCAAATCAATAAACAAATCCTTATTCTTCAAATAATAAGAAACCAAGTCACAAAAGAAAACAGGCTCATGATTACCTAACAAATAAACAGTTAAAACCTCGTATTTATCAATTAAATCAGCAAGTTTCTTCGCGTGAAGAGCAATCATCGCCTTGTAAAGCTCCTTTAATTGCTTACCATGCTTATAAGTATCAGAATACTTTTCAGGAACAGTTAAACCCATAGCCATAGCTATCCCCTCAAAATTATAATCACCAACAACATCACCATTAATCACGAAAGGAACCTTTTTTTCATTCGCAACTTTGAACCAGTGCTCAAGAGCACCCCAATTCGCGTGATGATCCGAACTTGTAAGCAAAGCATTAATCATTTATTCAAAAAAATTGAAAGAATTAAAAAAGTTATCGAAAATCACTCCCCAATTATTTTAATGACCACTCTTTTCTTTCTACGACCATCAAATTCAGCATAATAAACTTGTTCCCACGTACCAAGATCCAAAGAACCATTCGTGATAGGAAGAGTAACTTGATGCCCCATCAAAGTCCTTTTAAGATGCGCATCAGCATTATCCTCACCAGTCTGATGATGCTTATACCCAGGTTTTCTAGGAGCCAATTCTTCTAACCAGACTTGAAAATCCTCAATCAAGCCAGATTCCGCGTCATTAACATAAACAGCAGAAGTTATATGCATCGGATTGATTAAACAAAGACCTTCTTTTACACCTGACTTCCTAACAGCAACTTCCACGTCATCAGTAATGTTAACAAACTCCATTTCTTTATCCGTATTAAAATACAAATACTCAGTGTGCGACTTCATAAAAAAAAAGAAATACTTCAAAGTTTTTAATTATTACTCACAACTAATAAGAGAAAAACATTTATTAGTAAAGATTTATTCCTAAACCTATGATTATTAAATCTTTAAGTTTAACAAATATTCGCTCCTACAAAGAACAAGAATTTTATTTCAAAGAAGGACTGACTCTTTTATCAGGAGACATAGGAAGCGGTAAATCAACCGTTTTATTAGGAATCGAGTTCGCGTTGTTCGGATTAATAAGAGGCTCAATAAATGGCTCATCATTATTAAGACACGGCTCAAAAGAAGGAATTATTAAGTTAAAATTCTTGATGAACAAAGAAGAATACGTAATAGAACGAGGATTAAAGAAGACAAGCACAGGAATAACACAAGATAATTGTTCTTTAACAAAGAATAACAACAAAGAATTGTTAACACCCGTAGAATTAAAATCTAGAATCCTAAGCTTGTTAGGATACCCTGAGGACTTAGTTACGAAGTCCAAGACTTTAATATTTAGGTACACCGTTTACACACCACAAGAAGAAATGAAGCAAATAATCTTTGAATCAAAAGATGAAAGATTAGAAAAACTTCGTAGAATCTTCGGCGTTGATAAGTACGAATTAATAAAGAATAACGCTTCTAATTACGCAAGGGATTTAAGGTCAGAACTAAAAAATTATAATGTTTTAAGCGACGAAAAATCTGATTTAAAAGAAAGAATTAAGAATTTGTTAACTGAAGTAAATTTGTTAAAAGAAGAAAATGATGAATTAAAAAAGAAACGAAACGAATTAAGTAAAAAAGAAGATTTAATCAAAGAAAAGCAAGAATCAATAGAACAAAAAACTAAGAAGTTTAATGAATTAAAAAATAATAACAACTTGTTCATCAATAATATTAATTCTTTGAATAATAACTTGGAAGAATTAGAAAAAGACATAAAAGACTTAGAAGAAAATACTACTAAGAAAGAAAAAGAAATAGAAAACGTTCCCGTAATTAAAAGAAGCACTGAAGAAATATTAAAAGAAATAAAAGAATTACGAATTAAAGAAGAAGAATTCGAAAATAAATTAATGAATAATAAGAATCAAGACGCAGTCGTAAAGAACAAGGTTTTAGAAATAAAAAAATTAATAGAAGAAATAAATCATTTAGATAATTGTCCTACGTGTAAACAAAGTGTTAGTAAAGAACATAAAAATAATTTGGTGAACGAAGAAGAAAATAAATTATTAAGTTATGAAGAAAAAGAAAAAATTCTAAGAAGTAATCTTGAAAAATTAGATTCTATAAAGAAAAAATTCGAAGAGAAAAAAATAGAATTAGAAAAAGAAAAAGAAGAAACATCAAGGAATGAATACAAACTAAAAATAATAGAACAAAACAAGAAATTTGTTGATGAACAAAAACAAAAATTATTATTGCTTAACAAGAAAAAAGAAGAACTAATACTGAGAATAAAACAACAAAAAGAAGAACATGCAAAACTAAAAGAAGAACTAATAACTTATGAGGACTTAGAACAAATAATTAAAACAACAAAAAAAGAACAAGAAGAATTAAACAACGAAATAAAAGAAGAAGATAAAAGAATTTTAAGAAATGAAGAAGCAACTAAGTACAAAGAACAAACGTTGAAAGATAAAAAAACAGAACTAGAAAAGAAAGAAAAAGATCTTGATTTATTAGGAAAGAAAAGAACATTAGAAAATTGGATAAGCAATCACTTCATAAACTTAATGAGCATCATAGAAAAACAAGTACTCGCGAAGATACACAGAGAATTTAATGAGTTATTCAAAGAATGGTTCTCAATGCTAATAGATGATACTGAATTAGAAGCTAACATAGAACAAGATTTTTCTCCAAGCATAACGCAGAACGGATACGATTCAAGTGTTGAGAACTTGTCAGGAGGAGAAAAAACAGCTGTTTCACTAGCATACAGACTCGCATTAAATAAAGTAATTAATGATTTGGTGCATGACGTGAAAACAAAAGGATTGTTAATACTTGATGAGCCAACAGATGGATTCAGCTCGGACCAATTAGATAAAGTAAGAGATGTTTTAGAAAGAACAAATACTAAACAAACAATAATTGTTAGTCACGAAGCAAAACTTGAAAGCTTCGTACAAAACATAATAAGAATAAGTAAGAATAATCACGAAAGCGAAATCATACAAATATGAAATAAAAGAGGAAAACAAAATGAAACTAAAAATGAAGAAATTAGAACAAGACGCAAAACTATTCAGTTACGCACACGAAGGAGACGCAGGCCTAGACATATATTCATACGAAGATAAAACCATAAAAGCAGGAACAAGAGAAACAATAAAAACAGGCATCGCAATCGCACTAGAAAAAGGATACGTAGCATTAGTATGGGACAAATCAGGACTAGCATCAAAGAAAGGAATAAAAACCATGGCTGGCGTAATAGACTCAGGATACAGAGGAGAAATAAGCATAGTATTATTTAATACAAGCAAAGAAGATTATGAAATAAAAAAAGGAGATAAAATCGCACAAATATTAATACAACCAATAATCAGCGCGGAAATAGAAGAAGTTAATTCGTTAGATGAAACCAGCAGAGGCGAAAACGGATTTGGAAGCACAGGGAAACAATAACTAATTAACAGATCTTAATTTATTAGCTAAAACTTTTAATTTCTCAGAGTCCGCTTTAGGACCATCAGCAGAAACTAAGTAACCCTCATATTTATCAAAATAATAAGATTCTTTGCTCAAGTATTGTTTCCAAACACCTTTCTTAATATGACCCGTACCATGCATAGGAATAAGTTTTATGTGAGCATGATTAACACCTGTTCCCTCCATGATTAAACCAATCCTACCAACGTCTTCAAAGTACTTTAAAAGAATATTAGAAACTTTTTTCGCAGCTAAAATAAATTTTTGTAAAACATCATCAGGTAAAGCCAAGCAATCACTACCAAAATGTTTCTTAGGAACAACTACTGTGAAACCCTCAACGCTAGGCCACGTAGATAAAAAAGCCATGAATTCATCATCTTCCCAAAAAATACCAGGCGTTTGAATATTACCTTTAATTATTTCACAAAAAACGCATTCACCACTACCAGTTTTAGAATCATAATCAGCCATAACGAAAATGAAAACAAAAAAAAGTTATAAATCTTACGAAAAAAAAGCAACATATATAAACAAGTAACTTAACAAAAAAAAGTGATGGAAGCAGCAGTAAGCACTGATTTAGTAACACTCATAATAATACCATTACTAATATTAATCGCGAGAATAGTAGACGTTACGCTAGGAACAATAAGATTAATATTCATATCTAAAGGAGAAAAATTATTATCAGTAATAATAGGATTCTTCGAAGTACTAATATGGCTAGTAGCAATAACTAGGATAATGGATAATTTAACGAACGTATACGCTTACTTAGCATACGCAACAGGATTCGCAATAGGAACATACTTAGGAATAGTAATAGAGAAAAAAATACGCATAGGAAAAGTAATAGTAAGAGTAACAACGCACAAAGACGCACAAGACTTAGTAGAAGAACTAAGAAGAAAAAGATACACCTTCACAAGCATAGGAGTAGACGGACCAGACGGAGAAGTAAAATCACTACACACAATCATACACAAAAAAGACTTAGACAAATTACTAAAATACATAACTAATTATGATAAAGACGCATTCTACACAGTAGAAGACGTAAAAATAGTAACCGAACACAACAACGACTCAGCAATCAAACAAAAACCAGTAATAAGCGTAAGAAAATAAAAACAAAAAAAACATTACTAGAAAACATACCAATAAACAGATTAGGCAAACCAGAAGACATCGCGAGAGCAGCAGTTTTCTTAGCATCCGAAAGATCAAAGTATATCACGGGACACAACTTAGTAGTAGACGGAGGATGGCTCTGCCACTAAAAAAAATGAAACTAAGAGGAAAAATCGCGATAATAACAGGCGCGGGAAACGGGATAGGAAAAGCAACCGCGATAGAATTCGCAAGGGAACACGCAAAACTAATATTATTAGATATAAATGCTAAAACAACTAAGGAAGTCGCAGAACAAATAAAACAACAAGGCGGAGAAGCCGAATACATGAAGTGCGACGTAACCAAGAAAGAACAAGTAAAAAAGTGCATCAATAAAATAATAAAAAAATACGAAAGAATAGATATACTAGTAAGCAACGCAGGAATATTCACGCAGAAACCAATACATGAGATGACAGAAAAAGAATGGAACAACATAATAGATGTGAACTTAAAAGGAGCATTCCTAACAATAAGAAGCGTCGCTGAACACATGAAGAAAAACAAGAAAGGAAAAATCATAACGATATCATCCATCGCGGGAAAAAAAGGAATGATAAACACTTCCGCTTTCTCAGCCGCGAACGGAGGCATCATAAACCTAGTAAAAGAACTAACACTAGAATTGTCACCCTACAAAATAAATGTTAATTCAATATCACCAGGAATCATAGCGACAGAGATGCTAACAGAACTCATGGATGACTTAGAAAAAAGAAAAGAAATGCTATCAAACATACCAATGAAGAGAATAGGAACACCCGAAGAAGTAGCAGACGCAGTAGTATTCTTAGCTTCAACAGATTCAGACTTCATAACAGGACACAACTTAGTCATAGACGGCGGATGGACAACTCATTAAACAGACAACGAAAAAGACCAAGAACTCTCTGATTTTAATATTTTTAAGTTAATAAAATCAAAAACCTTGCTTAGTCATTTCATCTTCATAATATTTATGTTTGTCTAAAAATAATTTTATGAAGTATTTATCCTTTTTTTTGATTAATATTGCTCTGACGTTACTACCTATTCTTTTTACGAAACCTATTATTTCAGGGTTTTTCTTTGATTGTACAGGATTAACTTTTTTTTCTTCGCAGTTCTTAATCCAGTTAATTAATTCTTTTTGCTGAGATTCTTTAAGGTTCTCAAAACACTTGTTGAAATGACCATCAAATTTTAAACCAGTGCCTAATAATTGCTTTATTTTGATTTTTGCTTCGCTAACTGAGAAATTTGAGTGTTTCTCTGTATGTCTTGATGTAGAACTTGATGTTTTTTGCATTTTTATACTCTATTTGCAGTTTCTCATAAATTAGTAATTGATCTTGTATAAGTTTTCTTCTCGTTTTAAATAAAATCAAGGAAGTAATAAGCTCATTGGACAAAATTTCGAAGTTCTTCCGATTAAATTTTTTTATTAAACCATGAAGTTGCTTCGGATTCAAAATTATTCCCTTTAAGAATTCTGTTTGCAAAAAGAAATCCCTGAGTGTCTTTTCATAGCTTTCATCACTTATTATTTCATTTATTAGTAACTCGAATGTTTGCAACGAATTTTTTATATTAATTTCAGGATTTGATTGTTCATGAGCAAAATTACTAACACTTATTTGTCTTAATGAATTAAAGAATAAAGAATTAAAGAAGGATTCTTGTAAATAAGTTATATGTAAATTCTTCTTTTTTACGTCTTCTTTTTTGTACTTTGAAAAAATGAAAACATCAATATCTTCATAGTGTTTGTTGAATAAGAAAGAACCAGATATCATTATTTTTTTATTTTTGTGTTGTTTTTCCAGTTTCTTCATTAATTTTTGAGCTTCATCAAGCCTGTTTTTATGAAAATATTCCTCGCCCTTAATCATTAATTTGTTTAAGCTGAAGAATTCCAACAAAGCACTAAGTTTAGGTTTTATAAATTTGTAATAATAAGTTTTTTCATTAGAATCAAGTTTTTTATTCTGCAATTTCTTCTTTAAGATTTTAATTTGAAGCTCAGTGAATAACTTCGTATCTACCAATAAATTGGTTTTTTCAATCATCTCACCAGTTATAAATTTCTCCATTTATGATAATAAAATATCATATTAATATAAATATTTATTTATTTTTTTAGAATGTTTTAAAATCATCATAATTATCTAAAAAAAAAACTAAGACTTCTTCTGCTCGTAATACAAATCTTCTAAGTGCTCAACATCCAAGACATCATCAGGCTTCCTATCAGACCTTAAAGCAACAATCCTAGGAAAACGAAGAGCAAAACCCGCGGCGTAACTAGGACTCTTCTGAATTTCCTCAAATAAAACACTAACAACGACTTCGGGCTTAACCTTAACATCTCTACCTTTCTCCTCTACTATTAAAGGCTTTAATAAATCAGTTAATTCTTGAAACGAAAGACCTTCCTCAGGCTTTTCTTTCAAACCAGTACCAACTTTGCCAAGCTCAAGAAAATCAGAATCAGACACGCAAGCCAAAGTAAAACTAGTAAGCCAACCACTACGCTTACCCTCACCCCACTCAGCACCCACAATTACTAAGTCAAGAGCATCCATCGAGGATTTAAATTTAACCATGGAGCCAACCCTCGCACCAGGTTTATACGTTCCTTCAAGGTTTTTGAACATTAAGCCTTCATTACCAAGAGCAACAGATTCCTCAAAGAATTTGTTCGCTTCGTCTTCATCACTCGTAATTAATTTTTTAGATAAAACAATTTTCTTAGGAACCTCTTTGATTAAAGACTCAATTATTTTTCTACGCTCACTAAACGGCTTGTTTAACAAGTCCTCACCATTTAAGTATAATACGTCAAAGACATTAAGTTCAATCGGTAATTTCTTCGCTAATTCCTCGATGTTATACTTTCTTTTAATCCTCTGCGAGATGTTCTGAAAAGAAGTATACTTATTAGTCTCAGGATTATAACCTACGGCTTCACAATCAAGAATAAAAGAATCCGCTTCCACGTTGTGCTCAACATATTCTTTGACTTCAGGGAATTGAGCAGTCACATCCTCAAGTCTCCGCGTAAATATTTTAACCTCGCCGTTTTTATGAATCTGCATCCTGAAACCATCATACTTATACTCCAAGATAGCAGGAACACCAACGGATTTGAAAGCATCCTTAATCGTAGGCGCTTTTTGAGCAAGCATAACTTTTAAAGGTTTGCCCACAACTAATCTTATTTCTTTCAAAGCACTAAGACCTTTTTTAGCAGTGAGCGCCGCGATCTCAAAATCATTAGTTTTATCAATAACGGATTGCAACAAATCCACGACTTCATTATACTTTTCTCTGTTCTCAGGATTAATCGAACCATCATCATAATTAGGCTCAGCCTCCGATAAGAAAGCCCAAGCAATCGCGTCACGAAGAGTACCTTCAGCCACGCCAACCCTTAAGTCTTGAAGAGCAATCCTAACAACGAATTTAGCCTCCAAAGGCTCAGCCAAGGATAAGAGACGAGAAATAATTTTTATTTTATTATCAACACTACCCGTACCCTCAAGAGACGCGAGCTTCCTAAAACTAGAAAAAACTTCTTCAACAAATAATTCTTCTTTAAACAAAACGTTTTGTTTTTTCTTCGAAGCTAAGTCCTGCGCAACAACGCCTAAATCACCCTTGTTCCTCCAAAGATTCTCTATATTATCAGTAGAAGAACCAAAAACAGAACTCATCGCCTTAATCACTATTTTAGAAGCAATCCCCAAGTCCTGCTTCTCAGCAGTATTAAAAACCTTACCCTGAAGCAACAAGATTAACCTACCTAAATCCTCAGAGTCAGCGTTTCTTAACAAATCACAAATAATCTTAGTTTTCTTCAAACGCTTAGACTCAGCCCCAAGTGATTCATAAGCAGAAGCTAACAAAACGAATTTCATAAAAAAACAATAAGAACCCTCTTTTTTTAAATCTTATCAAAAAAAAAAAAAAAATTACGAAACGCAAAATATATAAAAAACAAGAAAAGAACAAATAAACAACGAGGGGGTTGAATAATGAAGAAAATAGAAAACACACACCTACTAATACTATACATAGTCGTAACCATATCAATACTACTATCCGCGACTACACTAACCGGATTCGCAACGAAGAACAAAGACACAGAAATGGAATGGATATGCAACTACGCAGAATGCACGAACTACGTAGAAATAAGCGGAGAAGAATGGGCAAGAGAAAACTGCCAAATAACAGCTGAAGGCACCATATGCTTACTAGTAATGGATGATGGAAGACAATTCCAAGTACCACTAGAAGAACTAAACCTAAACGAAATAACAGCTACGAAGTGCACGAGTTACGTATGCGTACAAGAAACACCAATAAAAAAAGTTAACTACGAAATAAACATCGAAGACTACCTTAACAACTAAAAAAAAAAAAAAAAAAAAAGTTAATTATTGGTTTTGGAAGTCGCGATTAATTAATCTTTCCAAGTTATAATCCTTCGCGGAATCATCACTCACTAACACTTCAGAGAAAGAATAAGGACGCAAAGAAAAATCACCAAGAACAGAACCCCTAATAAAACTCTTAGCATCACTAACCCGTTCCTTAAACAAAGAAAACTTCTCACTAAACCAAGAACCATGATTCTTCTTCAAATAAAAAAAACCATTAAGAACCAAACCCGCATAACCAAACGCGGGACGAGCCTTCTCATCCCTATTATACAAACGATAAGAATTCCAAACAAGATTACCAAGAGCCATAGGCGTAGTAACCACTAAGGACCACAACCCAAAATTAGACACGAAATCCCCATAACTAGAACTATTCATCGCGGTCTCAGCGCCACCACACACAAATAAACCATGATCCAACATGCTAAGAGGCGCATTCCAATCCTGACAATACTTCTTAGAATAACCAGTATAAGGCGCGAGCTTAGAAGCAGTCTCATCATCAGCCATACCCACAACCATGGTAGCATAAACCCAGTTACGAGCCTCATACCAAGCCCTCAAAACACCAGAAGAACTCTCCACCATGAAACGATGCTTAGCAATCTTACGAACACGCCTAAGATCCGCCCTAGAACTAAGACCCTCAACTTCAACAATTCTTCTATACAAATCAAAATAAGGCTCACCCTCAAGAACATCACTAGAACTCTTAGATTCCTCAAAACCCTGCTCCACCCAGAACTCATCCCAGAACTCATCAGAAAACACACCCGAACCATCACTCCCAGAATCACCACTCAAACCAGAACCACTCATTTTAGAAACACCACTAACATTCACCGACTCAGAAGAACCATTCGAACCATTAGAAGACTCACTAGGTAACAAATCATACAAATTACGCAAAAAAGGCTTAAAATCCAATTCATCAACCATAACCAACACTCACAACTAGCCAATAATAAAAAAAAGAAGCAATAAAGAATTATTAAAACTATCTAAAAACAACGAAGAAACAAACCCAAAAAAAAACAAAGAAAAAACTTTAAAAAGCACACACAAATACTTAAAAAATACAGCCCCGTAGTGTAGCGGCCAATCATCCAGGACTTTGGATCCTGGGACCTCGGTTCAAATCCGGGCGGGGCTATATACCATCAGGCGATTGAGAGGACTCTTCGTTTTTAAATCGCCAGATTTTTTTAAAAAGTAAAAATTTTCTCATATCAGAGTCTTAAATGATGATTTTACTATTTGAGTATTTTTCTTAAAAATTAATATTTTTATCAAATTTTAACAAAAAATGATGTTTTATCATAGCCCATGCAGGGCTATGCATCCTTTGTGTTTAATCGCGCTAATTCTGATTTTATTAGTTTTATTTTTTCTTCAACAGCATCATCTTCATTTAGAATAAGTGTACCGTAGTCAAATTTTGAAACTAAATCATGCACCGCAGTCGTAGCAATAATTCCATATGATTTTTTTCTTTCAGCATCTCTTTTTATACATACATCTTTTTTTGCTTTTAGCGTGAATACAAAGACTTTGTGTTTGTTGAATTTTGTTAAGAGATCTTCTAATACTGTTTTATGATAAAAATTTCCATCAATTACAACTGACTTTTTTTTATTTAAGTTTTTCAATATATCTGGATAAATAAGTTCATTTATTTTAAGAAAATTATGTTCAGGAATACACCCAATTTCAAAATCTATAACATCTAACTCGTTTTTTGCAAGAATTTCATCAACCGAGAAGTATTCAGCATCTAAATCTTCTGCTAATTTTTTAGATATAGTAGATTTTCCTATTCCTAAAGGACCTCTTATAATTATAATATCAGGCATAATATCTTATCAAGAGCTGTTTTTAAATATTTTGTGCTGTTTTCAACAATTAACTTAAAATATAATCTCTTTATTTAGTTAATACGTCTAGAAATAGTTTTAGATGTTCTTCTCTTTGTAGTTCTTTTATGTCAGCTTGATTTAGTGCATCACCAGCATTATTTAATATTTTTTGATTATTAAAAGATTCATTTATTTTATTTAATAAATAGTTTCTTTCTAGAATTAATTGCTCTATTTTTTCATTAAAAAAATATTTCACTAAATTCTCTTTAACACTGTTGTTTTCTTGTTCTTGTTTTATTAATTCTTTTGCAACATATAAAAATCCTTTGATGCATCTTTGATAATCCTCATCATCTAATTTTTCTAGGAAAATTCTTATTTCTTGATTTCTTGCATACAATTTGAATTGTAAATGTTTATCTGAATGCCCTTTTTTATGATGATGAATCATCGATTCCTTCGTCTCACCTTCTAATGTGAACTTCGCTGATTTTAGATTTAAGCAATATTCATCTTCTACTAAAGAATTTGTTTCAGTTAGACTTATTTGTATATCTTTCTCAGAGAACGTAGCTGAGTATTCATCTTGAAATTGCCCCCTTTTATTTTTCAAATTAGTAGAGTTGGCGAATTCTGGCAAAATATAAATATATTTTGGCTTACTCATGGAAGATGCCTCCTGATATCGAAGTGCAATGAATCTTTTGATAAATTGTTCTTTTCATATACATTTGACCAAATATCTCCATTAAAATAATCTTCTATTGTTTCAAATTGATATAATTTCATATCAAATACATCTTCAAGTAATTCTTTTAGACATATAAAATATATTAAATTAGCCTCTTGCTCTCGCATATGTTCAGGATCTTGCCAACCTAAGCCATGATTAGTATTTATAATTTCTAAATCAAGACGCCAATCAAAATCTTGCCTGCCTGAGAGTTCTTTTAATGATTTATTTTGCAAAAGAGCCATTATTGAAATATCATTATACTTACACACAACGCTGTATTCTAAGTTGTTTATTTTTATTTTTAATGTTTTATGAGTTCGCTCATATTTTGTACCTATAATATTCCCTTTTTCTAGTATGGTTGTGTTAGTATTAGATTTTAAAACATTAGCAAGTTTAATTAATCTTAGAATTATTTGCTCATGCGTTTCTTTGCCTTTCGCTAATTCTTCTAACATATTCTTTGTTTTTTGCTTCAATCTTATTGTTGAAGATTTTTCATTTGAAGACACATTTACATTTTTCATTTTCAATACCAAATCTTATGTATATGATGTATACAAAATATACGAAGTATATAAATTTTGTGTTTTTGTAATACAAAATCTGAATTTTATTTATAAATAAAGACATACGAGTCGGGCGGGGCTATATAACCACCACGCCTTTTTAGTGGACTCTTGGTCACAATTGGCGTGATTCTTTTTTAAATTCATTATTTTCTTTGATTTTCTTTTTTAAAACCGCTATTACTTCATCAAGGGTTTCACAATCGTATTTTTTTAGAAGTTTTTGCTTTTCTTTTTCAAAATTTAATTCATTTAGAAAATCCAATTAAATCACCAAGAGTTAAAAGTTCTCAGTGATTTTTATATGAAGATGTAGATTCAACCAAATATTTATTACAATACGAAGAAGAGATACCATCTCAACAATTTAGAAAATATATTGCGAATATTTCTGAAATAAAGGATTTGAACGAAGAATAGTTAAATATAAATAATTCAAATATTCCTATACATAATTGTTGGGAATGTATGGTCTTTAGACCTGCAGATAGATTTTTTTCAACTGTAAATAAACTAAGAGAGGCTAAGATTTATGCTAACAACTAAAGAATGTATGACTTTATTAGAAAAACATGGTATAACTGGTCATGTACTTAGACATATTCTAAGAGTTAATCAAGTCGCTGTTTTTCTTGGATTGCGATTGAAAGAACAAGGAGAACATATTAATATCGATATATTGAATGCTGCAAGTTTATTACACGATATTGGTAAGAAGAGAGGAGATGATTTAAAAATTAATCATGTTCCTGCAGGAGTTATGATTTTAGAAGAAGAAGGTTATCCTGAACTAGCTGAAATAATAAGCAAACATTCAATAAATGCAATAGTCGAAGAAAATATAATTCCAACCACATGGGAAGAAAAAATAGTTTATTATGCAGATAGGCGTGCTAAAGAAGACGAGCTAGTCAGTATCGAAGAAAGGATTAGTGATTTAAGAAAAAGATACCCTGATATAGAAAGATTTATTGAAACTGCAGAACCAAAAATACAAGCCTTAGAAAATGAAATATTCAACATAATCAAAATCGATAAAGAATTAATCGAGTTGAAAAATCAACCTCTTTAATTTTTCTTGTAATATTTCAATAATTCTTCATAATATTTTTTATTTCTCTCTGCATTTTCATTATTAACTTTGGCACTTATTTCTAAAAAATGTAAATAATCTCTTTTATTTTCTTTTCCTTTTTTTGTATGCATGTCTAATGCATACTCAGGAATAACTAACATCATCCCGTCTTTCCTCTTTAAGCTAAGATAATCATATATTTCACTCACAAATCTATCTTTTTTAGCTTCGCAAAGAATCTTTATCGCTTTAATTGCTTGCATATGTCTATCCCACACCTTACTTGATTTTAATTCATAAAAAACATTTTTTAAAGCATTCACTTGACAAATTGCTTGATTATCTGATATGTCTTCAACAACAATAACACTTACTCTTTCCCAAAACTTATCTATAAAGACATCTCCTGATTCTAAAAGTTCTAAACCGAAAAAGCACGCATTTTCAATATTTCCTCTTCTGATTTCTTTTTGAAGCGCAGATATTACTTCATCAGCAGAATATCCTGAAATTGTTTTAAGATCTGCAAAGCGTTTTGTTAAAGACATATAACAAAGAATATTACCAAGTTTATATAAATTCCTTTTTAATCAGCAATCGAAATCGCACACAAACATATGTTCTTGAAGATGGAAAAATAGCACTTACAGGCGGAAAAGAAATTATAAAAAACTTAAACCAAAAACAGAAGAAAAATAAGAAGAATTCGTAGGCTATGTTAAAGAGCTTAGAGGCGATTTAAAAAAAGAATTAGCAAGATTCGACGAAGTTCAAGAAGAAGCCCTGAATACTGGGCACGACTCCGTAAAGATTCCTTCTTTCGTAGGCGTCATCAAGATGTATTCTCCTTCAAAAAAAGACCCTAAAGTATTAGTAGAAAAACGAGCCATTTTAACGGAGGATATGAGCGCAAATAAAAAATACGAACTAACCACTAATTCAGGAGATGAAACCGCGAAGATGTGGCACTCAGAGAATGGAAAAAAAAGATTTGTAGGAACTTGCTTCATAGACCCAGGCAATACAAACCAAGATGTTACTCGCGCAAACAAATATTTACAAAACTCACTAGGCATAACTAATCTATATCATAGTAAGCAATAAAATCAAAAATTTTATTTAATAAACAATTTCTTTGTTAAAAATGATCGAAAACAAATTAATCGAAGTTCTTAGAATAATAGTTGAACGATTAGAACAACAAAAATTTAAGTGGGTCCTAGTTGGAAGCGCTAGTTTAGCATTACAAAACGTTAAGATTAAACCCGGCGACGTAGATATTCTAACTGATGGCGATGACGCACTTAAAATGAACGAGATATTTAAAGATTTTAAAGTTAGAGACGTCGAGTTCAAAACATCAGAAATATTTGAGTCTTACTTCGGCGAATTCAATATTAACGGAGTTAAAGTTGAAATAATGGGTGATTTAAAAGAAAAGATCGACGGGGAATGGACGAGCCTTAAAGACAGACTAAAAAGAACTGAGTACGTAGAAGTTGATTCTTTTAAAGTTCCTGTATCTCCATTATCTGAGCAACTTGTTTCTTATGAAAAGCTCGGACGAGAAAAAGATAAAGTTAAAGTAGAATTGATAAGAGAAGCGTTAAACAATAAATCTTAATTTTTTAGTTGGTCCGAAAAGCTTATAAACTTTTTAATGATTATTTGAAGAATGAGTTTGTTGAGTTTTTTTAGTAAAAACAAAATTAGTGAGTGGAAAGACTTAAAAAGCACCACTAAAGAAGCCCTAAGCATTTATGAAAAATATTTTCTTAATTTTCTAGAAAGAGTTGAACTTTCTCAAGCGGTTTTTTTGAAAAGCGAAGAATTCATTAGAAAAGGTATTGATCTTTCTGTGCCTGAAGAATACGATACTTCAGGAACTAATAAAGCCGTTGTGAAAGAATATTCTGATTTTGTGAGTTCTAATCTTAATAAGATTAAAGCTTTGTTAAATAAAGAAATTAAGATTGATGATGTCGAAAAGTCTGATTTGGAAAAAATAAATTTTAGTTTAAAAAAAACTTTGTCATTTTCAGATGATTTTTTTCATGAATTTAAGAAAGATCAAGATTATTTAACTATATTAAATAATGTTATGCTTAATTTGTCCGAACAAATAAATTTAGTGGAAGATATAACTAATAGTTTTCTTGGCGAAGATATGTTTAATGTTGTATTGTCAGATAAAGACTTAATGAACGAGTTTAAACAATGTTTGAAGAAACAAATAGAGTTGCTAAAAAAAGAATTTGAATTATTAACAAATGAACGAGTTAATTCCGCTGCTGAATTAGGATATAAAGTAGAGGAAGCTTTGAAGAATTCTTATTTTGAAAAGAATTTACACAACATATTAATGAAATCTGAACAAATAGTTAAGTTGTTTAATGAGCAAAAAATATCTTTGTATCATGCAAAAAATATAAGCAGCCATAACAGTGCCAACATCAAAATTCTTCCATTATCAGAAGATGTTTATCCTGATAATTTTTATGTCACAACTAAAAGTCCTAAAGCAGCCATTAACATAAAAAAAGGACATTCTAATAATCAGCAAGGCGTAGTAATAGCTGTTTATGAAATAATTATTCCTGAATCTTTAGTTAGTCATTTGAAGTCAGATGCTAATGAAGGAAATCATAATATTTTAGGTTCTGAAGAAGCTTATTTAAACGCGTATTATATACCTTTAATTTCTTTTTCTTTGTTTAATAAATATTTCTTATATGGTTTAATAAAAGAGAAACATTTGTTTTCTGAAACTTATTAGTATTTTATCCCATTTATAGATCTTATTTTTCCAAGTCTTGTTTCTAAATTTTTGTATAATTCATCATTTGGTTTTTCTAAAAGAGATAAGTTTTCAGTGCTTTTAATTGTTCCATTTAAAGAATAAACTAAAGAGTCAGACGCGAATTTACCATATTCAACGTTATTTACATTTCCAAATTGAACTAATGATTTATTTAAAGAATTCTTACAACTTAATGCATATTGTGAAAATAAATCGTTAAAATCATTACTCATTGGTTGATTGAAAAAAATGAAGTTTTTAATTATGTGACTTTGCGAAGTTTGATTTGGGAATTCATAAACGTTTTCAGGAACTTCTACGAGCATTTCATCCAATTTCGCATCTATTGCTGCTTTTAGAAATATTCCATTCTTAACAACTTCATAATTATTATTCACAGAAGGTATGAAGTATTTTGTATTATCTAATTTCAAAGTTGAAACTAAGTCATCAAAAACAATGCTTTGTTCTAATTCTTCTTCATTAGTAGATTTGTATTTTAAGTCATCAATTTTAATTACTTTAAATCCCATAATGATGATAATTCATCTTAATTTATAAAGTTTACGTTTTTTAACTACTTTTAAGTGATTAATTAATCTTTTTGTTTTTTTTCGTAAATCTTACGAAACATTACCACTTTTAAATAGAAACATTTATAGAGTGTTTGTTGTTCCTTAAAAACATGGAGCGAGGAGTACTTCCAAGACAAGAAATCATAAAATTCATAGAACAAGGAATCATAAAACTAAAAAACTTCAACGAAAAACTACTACAACCAGGAAGCATAGACCTACCAATAGGAAACAAAGCATACCACGTTTCATCATCATTCTTACCAAAACCAGACGAACCAGTAGAAAAATACATAGAACAATTCTGGAGAGGAGAAGTAGACCTAACAGACAGCAAAGGAATACTCAAAAAAAACAACATATACGTGATACCAATAAACACTGAACTAAACCTACCAAGCAATTACTGGGCACAATTCAACCCAAAAAGCACCACGGGAAGAAGCGGACTAAGTAGCAAAGTAGTAAGCGACGGACACACCGCGTTCGACGAAACCAAAGGCGCATCCGGTAAAATATACGTAATAGCACAACCAAAAGCATTCGACACAAAAATAAAAGAAGGACTAGCCATAGGACAAATGAAGCTATGGAAACACCAAATAATACCCTTAGGAAAAGAAGTACTACAAATGTACAACCAAATAAATCCATTAATACACGACGAATACGACGAACCAATAC
The DNA here is from genome assembly GCA_020854775.1 of Candidatus Woesearchaeota archaeon. Classification (NCBI taxonomy): domain Archaea; kingdom Nanobdellati; phylum Candidatus Woesearchaeota; species Candidatus Woesearchaeota archaeon. Next base: position 27,860 of record JAHKLZ010000025.1, read on the forward strand.
CCTTACTAAATGACTTATTCAAAAACAGCGCCATAAAACTAACCGTGGACCTAGAAAGCGACGTAGTAGCATACCGCTCAAAAGCCAACTCTAACCTAGTATACGACTTATCAGGAAGCAGAGGATCAATGAACGAACAACAAGAAAAATTCTGGGAAAAAATAACCGCGCCAGAAAAAGGACAACTACTACTAGAACCAGGCTACTTCTACATCATGGGCACAAGAGAAAGAGTAAGATTCCCAAGAAACATAAGCGGAACACTAGAATACATAGACAAAAACGCGTTCGAAGGATACGTACACGAAGCAGGATTCATGGACATAGGCTTCGGATTCGGAGAAAACGGAGAACTACCCGCAACACACATAACACTAGAAATGAGAGTATTCGAACCCTTCACGATTACGCACGGACAATACATCGGCAAAATGAACTACGAACCCGTACTAAACATACCAACAGACAAAGAAGGAAAACTAGCAGTGTACGGAGCAGGAATCTACAAACTAAGCAACTACCAAGCACAACCAAGAGGCCCAACACTCGGAAAACAATTCCTCGAACCCAAAAAATAACCCGAAAAAACAAATCGAAAAACATCCGAGATTCAACACGAAGAATCTTTTAAGAACAAATATTTCTTTAACACAAATGAAAATCAAAGACATAACTTCAGAGAACAGACCTCGGGAGAGAATGATGACTCAAGGAGCCGAATCACTATCCAACACCGAACTAATAGCAATAATCCTACAAAAAGGAACAAAAGAATTTAACGCATTAGATTTAGCCAACCAAATAATAAGCATGTACGGATTAGAAAAATTAAGCCAATGCTCCCTACAAGAATTAATGAAGATAAAAGGCATAGGCAAAGCCAAAGCCACACAGATACAAGCCGTTTTCGAATTACACAAAAGAATAAAAACCAAAAAGAACGGAACACAAATCAAGAACGCCAAAGACGTGTATGATTACTGCGAACCCATGCTCCGAGACAAAGACAAAGAACACTTCATGATACTACACCTAAATACAAAGAACCAAGTCATAAAACACGAAACAATAAGCATAGGAACCCTAAACGCGTCCATCGTACATCCACGCGAAATATTCAAATCAGCCATCAAAGAAAACGCGAACGCAATCATTCTTGTACACAACCATCCAAGCGGAGACCCCGAACCCAGCCCCGAAGACGAAGAAATCACACATCGACTCGAAGAAGCCGGAGAACTTTTGAATATTAAAATTTTAGATCATGTAATAATAGCGGAAAAAAAGTTTTACACATTCAAAAAATGACGTTCACTGGACATTTTAAGCGAAACTTTTTATTAATAATAGCTTATCTTTATTCTAAAAAATGAAAATTTATGTTGATACCAATGTTTTTATTGACTTAATAAAAGAAAATTCATCAAGAAGAAAATCAGAAAGAGTGTATGAATTTTTTAAAAAAGGTTGGAATTGTGCATTTGAATTAATTGTATCTGATTGGACTAGAACTGAGATTTGCAGACACGTAAAAGAAGAAGAACTCACACTTTTATTTAATGAATTTAAAACAAAAAACAAACTTTATTTTGTAACCCACACTAAAGAAGAAACTCAAGAAGCTAAATCTAGAAATGAACATTGGCAAGATGAACTACATTTAATGCTCGCAAAAAAATCTGGTGCGGATATGATTGTTACTTACGATAATGATTTTATTTCTTATGCTTCACCCATCTTTGATATAAGATATCCTGAGAATGCTTTTGCTCACCGCGAGAAATAATTAAGTCGTCCAAAATATTACTTATTTCTAATTCACATTCTTTAATCTTTTTATTAAAATAAATACTTATATCATAATCAAAATATTTATTATTTTTCAGATCTTCTTTGAAGTTTACAACCGCGATGTATTTCCAAACTAAATTGAACAATTCTCTTGTTTTATGATTCCACCCGAGAAACATAACTGATCGCGCATAATCAGTAACTAATTCTTTAGTTTCTTCAGGAACTAACATTATTAAATCCATCATATGAATATTAACATTATCTTCAAAAGAAAAATCTTTTAGGGATTTTTTTAATAAATATAATTTGTTATCTGTTTTTTTATAAATTTGATTTTCTAATTCAAAATTATCTATAACAGAATATTTTTGAGTGGTTTCTTTTAGAAAAAGTGTTTGTTCTTTATTTAACAAATTATATTCTGTTTCATTTCCTCTGAATTGAGTTAAACAAACAGGACCATAAAGATACCAACCCATAGGTATTTTTAAATTAAATTTTTGATTTAATTCAAACAATATTTTGTGTGCTTGAGTTTTTGTTACGCTAGGTGCGAATTTTTTTATTTTTGCAAAGATGTCTTGAATTAATTGTTTTGTTTTTTCAGGAACAGGTATTTTAAAGAAGTTATCTCTATCATATAAGTAATAAAGTCTTTTATTACCTTTATCATCAGAAAATACAATGTCTATTTTTTCAAGTATTTCTAAGTATTTTTCTGCTGTTTTCCAATTAAAATCCCCATCAGCTATTTGACTAATTGGTTTTGGTCCAGATTCTAATTTAGATGTCATAGTTTGAAATGCATTATTTAACATGAAAGTCACCTCACTTCATCGTTAAAAATTTAAAAAAAGTTTCTAAATGATGCAAATCGTCTTAAAACAATACAATTTGCGATAATAGTAGAATATAGTACACTATTTCATTATATAAATATTTATGTGATGCAATATATATTTAGTATTTTAATATTAAATAAATAGAAAATAATATTTCATTTGTCTTTGAAGTACTAAATGAACAAAAAATTTATAAATTAAATTACACTACTAAGGAATATGAATATTAAAATAAATAAAAAAGGTGCTGCTTTAGCATGGTTTGTTATGGCAATTGTTTTTTTACTGATCGTTGTAGCTTTTATACCTGAAGTGAAAGAAACATTGTTTGAAGCCTTGACTATTGTTTCAGCTAAATAAAAAACAAAGAATAAATTGTGAGTCTTCACAATTAGGTTTAACTATAAAAAAATATTTTCTTCTTTAGAAACATATAATAATAAATCATCTATTTGTCTGTTGTTTAAAGTTATCCCTGTTTTTTCTTTTATCATTTTTTTAAGTATAAACATTTTGTGTAGAATTCAAAATAATCTTTGTCAAATTCAGGTGTATATACGAATTATTCTTTGAATTTTTTGTAATCAACATCTTTTTTTAGTATTTCTTGATAAAAATTTGTTTTTTTAATTTTATAAATATTTTCTGGATTAATTGTTGAGGATTGTGGATTTTTCAAAAAATAATAATCATACTTTTTTAATTCTGGTACTGCTTCTCGCCATCGTTTTTCTGCTCTTAGTATTATTATGGTCGCTTTTCGCTTTATTGCTTGTTCAACTAAGTAAAATCCGTATTCTTGTGAATATATTTTTTTCATAGCTTTGTAATTCTTTGAATGATAAGGAAAATATTCCACACACAATACTTTTGATGATAATTTTTTTGGTTCGACATCTTTTCTTAATTGATTAAGCTTTCTTTTCCACCACTTATAACCTGGCGTTTTTTCAAATTCAGGGTTTAAAAAATAAAAAGGATACTCTGCTTGTTCGTGAATTAGATTTTTTCTAATTGCATCAACATAATTTATTTGTTTATGCAATTCTTTATCTTTTTTATCCACACCCGGATTTAAATTTAACAAAACTATATCTGCGTCCTTATTACCTATAAACGGTTCTGGAAGTAAATCTAAAACTATTTTATACTTATCCTCTGCTTTAGCATTAAATTCATCTATGAATTTTTTATCCTCTTCTAAAACATAAGGTGATTTATCCGGTAAATTTTTCCATAGGTTTTTCATCTTTTTACTCATTATATTATCATATCTTTATATTTATTTCTGTGGTTGATGTTAATTTGTTGTCTTGCGTTAGTACTATGCTTGGAAGGTATTCTTTGACTGCTATTTTGTTTCGAGGTATGCATAAGTCTTCATCTATAAAACAATAAAATATTTTTGATTTCTCGTATTTGTTCTTTTTTCTTGTAAAAACGATGTTGTCTTCTGAATCAATAACCGGGATCGCTATTTCTTTCAATTTAGGCATTATTCTTTTTAATTCTTCTTGAACTAATAAATTTACTAATTCCGCTACATAAATTCTTTCTAAATCGCTATCAGGGTGTTTTAGCACGTACTCAAACGAGACTAGTTTAGGCCCTTCAACTACTAATCTATGTGTATCGTTGGTTTCTCCGAGTGATTGTTTTGCTAGAAATGAAAACAAGCCTTTCGCTTCATATTCTTCTTTTAATTTTTCGTTAAAACTCATTTTAATTCCCCCTTAACAATTTTTTTTATTTAATAACGCTTCTCAGGCCTTTTAGTATTATCAGCATTGCTTCGGTGTCTAGTTCGCAGTAATCCAGTAAGTCTTTTCGTAGTTCTGACGTTAATTTTCCCCTGTTTTTTTTATATAAAATCATTGCTTCTGAGCCGTTGCTAACAACTAAGCCTTTATGCGTTTTATCGCTAAATACTGGTAATATGTTTTTGATTGAGTTGCTTCCTCTTTGTTTCTTGTTGTGATACCAGAAATTTGAAAATGGGTCTTTTAAATCTTGTATTCTTAAAACTATTTTGTGTATTTCTTCTTGGTACTTTGGAAAGTCTCTGGCGATTTCATTTAACCTTGGAATTTCGTATGCTTTATGAAAAACTAGTATTGTTCCTTCTTTTGGCAAATCTTTGATTAAAGTTTGAATAAATGTTTCTCTTGGGTCTCCTTCTTTTTCGTATAAGAATTCTTTATGTTCAACTTCTCCTGATTCGTGTTCGATGTGCATAGAGTACTGAAAAGGCAGATGTTGATATGGTTTTGTTTTCTCATATTCAGGTATTGCTAAAGAGAAACTTTCAAAATCCAAGTGAATAATTGGCTTGGTTAATCCTGAAATGAAATCTTTTATTTGTTTTACATCAACGTAAACGTTTTCTTGTGCTTTTATTTGTATTTGTTGGTTATTATTAGTTTTGTAATTGGTTTGTATATCTCTCAAAGAATGTATTCCTTGCAAGTACATTTCTACTGCGGTTTTTCTTTTAACTCTGTATAATTCAAAAACGTTTCCTTCAGGTAAACTTTCTAGGAATTCATCAATAAAAATATTCCCGTAATCTGATTTTGGATAATCTTCAACATTAAAATCAGGACATTCAGGCAAATCAATAACGCGCAAAAACTCAGCTATTTTTAACTCAACATAATCAACAGAAAACACTTCAGGAGTCACATCTGTTTGTTTAAACAAAGACTTCAAATCAAGACTCTTCCCCCTAAAATATTCGTTATTTAAATGTAAAACATAAACATTCTTGATTATTAAGCCATTTTTTTCAGCTAGATATTTTTGAAAAGCCAAATCGTCTATATGGGCAGACTTCACACCAGTAGTGCTTTTAACCTCGATTAAATCAAAACCATCCTTGTTAGGAACTAAAATATCAAAACGAGCATGACAACGCCCATGCAAAAACACGCATTCAAACAAAACTTTTCCTTCATTTAACAATTCCTTAGTTTTATTAACATTATCCAAAAAATCATAATCAGACAAATCAACCCCTGAAGAAAACAATTTTTTAGCCAATTCCCCCACGTTATGACCTTCATCAAATTTATCTTGCAAAACCATATCTGGTTCAGAAATACGCTCAGAATTATTTACCAAAGTCCAAAGTAAAGCATGACTCTCAAGACCAGCCATATACTTAGATTTAGATAACATTTTCCCCATAAACAATATTAAAAAAACTTAATTTATAAAGATATTCATAATAGAAAACGAGCATCAAAATACGAACATATTTATAAATAAAAAATCATAAAATAAGACTATGAAATTACTATTTATATGTAACCAAAGTATGTATCGAAGTAGAACCGCCGAGGATTTATTTAAAGACAAACACGAAACACAATCCGCAGGTATTTATTCTTATAGAAACCAATTAACCAAAGAAAAACTAGACTGGGCTGACTTAGTAATAGTTATGGAAGACCATCAAAGAAAATTCATAGGTGAGAATTTTCCAAAACAATACTTAAACAAAAAAATTATTTGCTTAGATATAAAAGACATATATAATTACGACGAGCCCAAATTAATTAAGCTATTGAAAGAAAAAATATTTAAAGAACAAATAAAAAAATCATAAAAGTAAAACAATAACAAATATTAACTTATTAAATGTGTTTAAAATAGATTCTGAATCATTAGGAAAAGGAATATTGATGTTTATAATTTTATTTTTTTTAATTTGGTTAAGAATAAGAAATAAAAATTCTAAAGTTCAACAAAATGTTTGAAGAGATTATCTTGAAAGTGTATTAAAAATATATAAATTGAGTCTTATAACTTCACTGGTCAACTATGCCCAAATAATATTTAAATGTGTTCTTGCAAACTATGATGTAGGTGATATTTTATGGCTGGGACGTATGTTGATAAGAATAGTTATCGTAGGTTTTCTGATAGTGGTAAACTTGTGTCTAGGTGGGTGGCTGAGGATAAGATTGGTCGTCCTTTGAAGAAGAGCGAGGTTGTTCATCATGGCTACTACGGTAAGGATTGTAATGATCCTGATAACTTATGGGTTTTCAAGAATCAATCTGAGCACATGAAAAAGGCTCACAACAAGAAAAAGAACTAAAAAAAATAATTAATAGAATCAGATTAATTTCTTGTAAATCAAATAAAGAATCGTTGATGTGAACAAGAACACACACAAAATAACCGTGAAGATTATCGAAGGGTACTGACTCGCGAATCCCGACGTGGAAACGTGTTTTAACAATATGCCTAAGTAAGCCCAAACAAGTACTGAAGCGTACGCGACGTCTTTATTCTTCAGCGTCGCTAAAATACCTATGGTTGCACCTATTAATAAAACAATGATTGTCCAAATAATCTCGCTTATTCCGAAGCCGTTCCAATTAACACTAACCAAAAAAACGGTTACGTTCGCAATAGTCGCTACGGTTATCCAACCAAAATACACGCTGAAAGGCAACTTCATCAAAAAATAATCTTCGCGTTTCAACTTGTAACCATGAAGACATTCAGCTATCTTAATAAGACTAAAAAGTATTAAACCCATAAAAAACAAGGAAAGCCACATAGCGTCGTAGTGCCAACAAAAAAGCCAAGAAATATTTGCAAGAGAACTAATAATGAAATAAAACCTTATTTTTTCCAGAACTTTTTCGTGTTTCTTAACGTTACCAAAAACATTGAACTGATACAGAACAAATAAGCTTAGCAATAAGTAAATCAAACCCCAAATAGAAAACGTTAAACCAGCCGGAGCAAACAAGTTAGGATAAGAATCAGACACAGCACCCGTAGCAACGTTATTTATAGGCAGAGCATTAGCTAAAAAATTAACCAAAACCATGCCGAGATAAGACAATAAAACAAATATTTTTGTTAAACGCATAATGAATCAACGTAAAACTAAGTATTTAATTGTTTCTAAAAAAAAGTATTATGAAAATAAATTCCTAATACTCCACAAGACAACTGTGCACACAGTGTATTTAAACAACAATTTTTTTCAAATATTGATGGTTGAAGTTTTAGAACAAGAAACAAAAAATATAAATACTGAATCGTATTTATTCGTACTTATGGGTATGCAAATAAGTTTGAAATTGTCTGATAAAATGTTTAATACAGCAAAGAATTTTTCTGAAGAAAAAGGTTATGATACACTGCAAGATTTTATCAGAGAAACAATAAGAGAAAAATTGTTTGAACAAAACAACGAAAAACTTAGAGGAATACAAACTTACAAAGCTAGTGAAAAAACTTTAGCCAAACGCTGGTCAACAGCCAAGGAGGCTAAAGCATGGAGTCATTTACAAAAAAAGAAATAGTTCTTTTTCCTTTCCCATACACTGATTTATCTAATAGAAAACTCAGACCTTGTTTAGTATTATCTGAAGATTTAGGAGATGATGTTATTCTTTGCCAAATTACTTCTAAAAGAACAAAAAAAGACAAGTATTGCGTGGAAATAAAAAAGAACAATACTTTGAATGGTTCTTTGCAATTGAACAGTTATGTTAGGTGCGACATGCTTTTTACAGCAGAAAAAAATCAAGTAATAAGAAAGATTTGTAAAATTAAAGATGAAGATTATGAAAAAGTCGTATACAAAATACGCGAAATAATAAAATGATGTGTTTAACAAATCATTACGCGGAATAGAATAATATTTAAATGATGAATTCTAAGAAAAGAATTATTAAGACTTTTTGTTATTGCAAGGTGAGATGTTGCTCAGAACTTTTGATAAAAACAGAATTATTAACAGCTTAACAGGATTTAAAGCAAGAAATTTCTATGCAAGAACTTTGAAAATGAAAGAACTCATGCACGCCATGACTAACAACGTTTTAAGTTTAGACGTTGTTGATGAAATGGGCAGAAGCATACACGATCAACCCGTTCATTACGATGATGATTACATTCACAGCATTTACCGAGTATTATATGATTCTAACAAGCTAGGAATAATAAACATAAGTCTTTCCCGCATAATTAATAATGAGAGCTTAGAATCCGCTGTTTTAACAATGATTAATAACGTGAGCCCTGAAACTCTTAACATTAACTTATTTGAATATGACAAAGAAGAATACACTTTTTGTATGACTCTAAGCAGAAAATTCCCATTAATTGGCAGGGTTAAAGGAGAAGTTGTTCCTAATTATAATTTTCCTTACACAGATACAACTAAGCACTTCTATGGATAATCAAAGAATAAAGAATAAAGATGCGTGCACAAATCCTAAGAATCCGATGAACGCTGTTACGTACGGGAAATACCAATAAACCTTGTTTATCCTGTTAATATTCTTTAAAGTGTACAAAGCCAGAATAGGATAAACTATTGTTAAAGCACCAAGAGGAGATGCCTTAATACTTATTATGACTGAGAACACCGACCAAAGAATAACGCATAAAAACAAACTCATTTTTTGTCCGAGAACCAAAGCAGTAGTTTTTAACTTAGCCTTCTTATCAGCTTCCACGTCAGGAACAGCCGAATAAATATGCATAGCCCAAACCCAAGCAAAAGAAGCAATTATAACTAATAAAGAAGGAAACTGCTTAGTTAACTCGAAGTAAGCATAAAAACCAGGAAGAACATACAAAATGTTACTTAAAAAATCCAAGAAAGGAATCGCTTTAAACCTAGGAGGCGCACTGTACATAGTTGATAAAACAAGCCAAACCAACAAGATTAATGAACCAGTAAGAGAACTCCACACAAAAATAGGAATAAGCAACAAAACACTAATAATTAACCAAATAATTAATTGCTTTTTTTCTTTAAACAATAACCTATGCTCCTTACTCGTTTTTTTCTCATTAAAAAAATCAGTGTCCCTATCAAAATAATCATTAATCCCGTACAAATAAATATTAGCAGGCACCAAGAAATAAAGAAAAGTATAAATGAACTGCCAAGAAACACCCAAAGAATACAAGCCATAAAAATAACCAAGCAAATAAGGACCTGCTAAGTACAACCAAAACCTAGGCCTGCTAATCTTGAATATGTTCATCAAAACTTCCTCTCAATAACATAATTTAATAATTTTTCTAATAAGAACCTAATCCTAGGATCTTGCTCTTTTATTAATTCAACAGTTTCTTCCTTTAAATTATTTATGACTTTCCTAGTCTTATCAGCCACATCATATTTTTCATAAAGCTCCTTAATCTTAACAACTGATTCATCACTCAAATCAGAATAGTACTGATTCAACAATAATAAGTCTTCGTCAGAAACACTTATCTCCAAAACTTTTCTAGGATAATGTTGCTTACCCGCCTTTATATCAGACGTATTAGACTTACCTATTTCTTCAGCGCTTCTATCCAACTCTAACAAGTCATCAGTGAACTGAAACAAAATCCCTATGTTATCAGTTATTTTCTCCAAGTCCTCAGTGAAAGATTCCCCACTCAGAATATACGCGAGCTTAAAAGGTAACGTGATGGTGTACTTCGCAGTCTTAAACTTATAAATATTCATGACGTCATCATTAGTAACAATTTCTTTTTGAGAAAGAATAATCTCATTAAGCTCCGCGAAACCAGTTTTTACGAATTCCTCAGATAATTGCTTAGTAACATCTTTATTAACCCTTGACAAATTCATATAAGCAGAATAAGTACCAATTAAGCCAACGCATTGAGCAATACTCTGCGCGTCATGATCCAAATCCTTAGAATCAGGAATAAGCTCCTTAACTATTACGTGAATAGAAGGCTTACCCCTCCTAACATCGTCCTTATCAATAATATCATCAATAACTAATATGGATGAATGTAGAACTTCTAAGCTAGTCGCGGTTATTAACGCGTCATCATTAACCTTACCTGTTAAGACATCATTAATTAAAATGATTAAAGAACCACGAATAAGCTTACCCCTAAGAGAATACTCCTTTAAGTAATCATAAATCTTCAAGTCCTCAGTCCTAGTTATTAAAGAAGAATTCTTATCAAAAAAACTAATCATCTCATTTCTTAATAATTGATGATAACTTTGCAATTCTTTCAAATCATTCACCCCTAAAATAATTAACTAATAACTTAAACATTATTAAATGTTTCCCAGGTTTTACTTGTTTTCTCAAAACAATCCTAGGATTCTTCTTAATCTTCTTAGCAGTCCAAACAAACATGTCTTGAGCAGTCATTATAGGAACTAAGCAATCACTACGAATATAACCAAAACCCTTCCTAGCACCAGAATCTAACTCAAAGAATCTGTTTAACTGCGCTAACAAAAAAGAATCAAAAGCCTCCGCGTTTCGCTCATCATTAATAGTATCAAAATCAAGATTCTTCAAACCAGAAATCTTAGCTTCATCCAAAGGAAGATAAGACCTGTTCATCTTAGCATCTTGATTAATATCCCTAATGAAGTTTATGTACTGCATAGCTTTACCTAGAAGCATAGCGTGCTTATACGAAGACTTCTTCAAATTCATTATTTTAGCCATGAACAAACCAATAACCTCAGCGGAACCATAAATATAAGCATAAGTATCAACCAAAGATTTACACTTAGTACGCTTCAAGTCAGACTCCATAGCACTAAGAAAAGCAACAACCCAAGACTCCCTGAACTTTTTATTATTATACAAATCAACAAAGTCATCAATGACTTCGTAACCAGACTTCTTACCACGTAAAGCAAGCAAAGTCTTATTCTTAAAATCTAAGAATTCTTTTTTCTTCTGAGGCACACTATCAACTAAGTCATCAGCAGTCCTAACGAATGCATAAAGCGTAAAAACATCTTTCCTAATACTCCTAGGAAAAAAAATACTACTAGTATAATACGTAGTGCTACCTTTCTTGAAAATATTATTTTTTGTACTCATTTTTTATCTTATTAGCTAAAATCTGCGAACTAATAATCACCATAGGCACACCTATACCCGGATGATTATAATGACCCGTGTAAAACAAATTCTTAACTTTTTTACTCTTCATACTCGGCCTAAAAATAGCTGTTTGAAACAAAGTATGACTAAGACCAAGAGCAGAACCCTTAAAAGAATTATACCTTGATTTAAAATCAGAATGAGAAAAAATCTTTATTACATCTATGTGCTTAATAATCTTAGTCTTAAGCGTTTCCTCTAAGTGCATCAATATCTTATCTTTGTACATATTCCTTATTTCCTCAGAATCCCTAAGACCCGGAGCAACAGGCACCAAAACAAATAAGTTCTCCTTATCCTTAGGAGCAACAGACTTATCAGTTTTAGAAGGACAACAAACATAATAAGACGGCGCATCAGGCCACTTCTTTTCTTTAAATAATTGATTAAAATGATGCATCCAATCATTTTCTAAAAACAAATTATGATGCTCCAACCCCCTAATCTTCTTATTAATACCAAGGTACATTATGAACGCGGAAGGAGCCACAACTCTATTAGACCAATACTTCTTAGAATAAGACCTGTACTTCTCATCTAATAAATAATTCTCAGTGAACCAATAATCAGCGTTACTAATAACTAAATCCGCGCTGTAAGAATCCACGTTAGTAACAACCTTCTTTATTACACCTTTATCCACGACTAATCTCTGAACAGGTTCATTAAGCTTATACTTAACCCCTAATTTCTTACTAATATCATAAATAGATAACGCGACAGCATTAAGACCTCCTTCAGGATAAAACACGCCCATGTTGAAATCAATATGACTCATAATGCTGTAAAGAGCAGGAGTATTCTTAGGCGCGCCACCCAAGAAAACCATGGTGTACTCCAAGATTTTTTTTATTTTATCAGACTCAAAATTATTACTAACGTACTTATCAAGATTCTGAAAAACATTAAGCTTAGTACCCTGAACTAATAATTTGAAACTAAAAAAATCAGACAACTTATTGTATTCACGGTAAATAAATTCACGCATAGCAGTATCATATTGATACTTAGCTCTTTCCAAGTACTTTTTGAGTTTCTCCGCGCTACCTTTCTCCAAGGATTCGAACAAAGCATAAGTTTCCTCGATGTTAGGCGTTACTTCTAATTCTGAGTCATGAAAAAATATTTTGTAACTAGGATTTAACAATTTAAGATTAAGCTCCTTATTAGGAGATGTGCCAAGCTCAGCATAAAACTTCTCAAATACGTCAGGCATCAAGTACCAAGAAGGACCCGCGTCGAACCTGAACTTCTTCTCAACGAACATAGAAGCCCTACCCCCTACTTGTTCGTTCTTTTCAAAAACCGTTACTTCATGACCTTGCTTAGCTAGAAGCGCAGCCGCGGATAAACCACCAAAACCAGAACCTATAATTATTATCTTCATCAAAACACCTACTTAACGCACTTATCACAAATACCTTTAACCTCTAATTGAAAACTATTAATAGAACCAGGAATCTTATCCTTTAAGAAATCAATATTATCAATCTCGAAATGAATAACCTTGCCTGTTTCTTCACAAACAAAATGACAATGACTCTTCTTACCACGAGAATAAACTTTTTTCCGGTCACAAATATAAGAAATAAGCTCCTTGTTTTTTTCAGCTTCGTTTAAGAATCGATAAATAGTAGCCACTCCAATACTTTCATCTATTTCTTTAACCCTTAAAAATAAGTCTTCAGCACTAAAAAAAGAATTAATACTGCTTAGTTCTTGTTTAATTAATTCTTTTTGCTTAGTATTCCTATTCTTACGAGGCATACTATTTAAGAAAAACTAATTATTTAAAATACTTATTAAAAAATGAGTAACATTTAAATAATGAATCCGCAAAGAAAAGAAACATGGAAGACGTACTAATAATAAACTTCAAGACTTACAAAGAAAGCACAGGAAGAAACGCACTAAGAATAGTTAGAGCCGCAGAGAAAGCTTTAACAAAGAAAAAAGGAAAAATAATACTAGTTCCACAAACAGTTGATTTAAGACTAGTAAAAAAATCAACGAAGATACCTGTTTTTGCACAACACACCGATTTAGAAGAACAAGGAGGACACACAGGGAGCACGAACATAGACGCAATAAAAGAAGCAGGAGCTAAAGGAATACTAATAAATCACTCAGAGAAAAGACTCTCAATGAAAAGAATAGAACAAACAGTTAAGCTATGTAAAAAAAAGAAACTTCTAAGCTTAGTATGCACGAAGAACTTAGCAGAAACCAAGAAAGTATTAAAATTCAAACCTGACTACGTAGCCGTAGAACCACCTGAATTAATAGGAGGAACAACTTCTATAAGCGAAGCCAAACCAAAACTAATACAAGAAGCATCTAAGACCTCAAACAAAATAAGAATACTTTGCGGAGCAGGAATACACTTAGAAGAAGACGTCAGAATAGCCAAACAATTAGGAGCGAACGGAGTACTAGTAGCGTCAGGAGTGATAAAAGCAAAAAACGTAGAAAAAGAAATCATTAGCTTACTAAAAGGATTTAACAAAAAATAAAAAAAATAAGAATTTATTTGTTTATGTACAACAATTTCTTATTATCATGCAAGTTCCAATGAGAACCGTTATAATGCTTAACTTCTAAAGTAACTGAGTGCTGACCCTTAGGTAAATCCTTAACAGGCACAATAACGAACACAGCGGCTTTATCCCTGCGAGCAATCGTGAAATTCTCCTCGTTCATGTACGAATGCAAAATATTCTCATCTACTAAATCATCATTACCACTTACGCTCATAGTGAAGTTCCTAGGCGTGTTGTAAATATTATGAATACCCACACCGAAAATAACAGAGTCCTCACCCTTACCAGGAGTTAAAGGATTCCTATGAATATAAATAGGATCATTAGACACAAAAGCATTAATTAACTCTTGCTCCATCATCGCGTCAACTTCCCCACTAATCTGATTAGTCCTAAAAATCAAGTTACCAAACAAAGCAATACCCGCCATTAACATCAAAGCAGCAATAATAATACCTACTAAAGTACTAATAGCTATTTCCATACCTTTCTTGTTACGAATCATTTTCATCAATCAAACACCCTAAAAAAAAAGAAAAAATTAGGAAAATCATAATTTCCTAAAATCAAAATGCCTAAGCATGATAGACGTGAACATCAACAAAATCGTGACACCCACCAACAAAATCAAAGCGCCTAAGCCCCATTCAACGTTCTTATTCAACAACAAAAAAATACCCGCGACTATACTAATAGTACCAAGCCACAAGTACTTATCAATTATTAACTTGAACAAAGCAAACTCTTCATCATGCGTTAAACTCAACTTATTCTTTCTTTTCTTAAACATACTAATTCACCTCTTAGTTCTGAACAATCATAATGAACTGACTTTGAACATCAGAACCCTTCATTGACAAAGTACAAACATAATGACCCGGATCAGTTGCAGAAATTATTGCTTCAAAAGTACCTATAGCACCTGAACCTATCTTTTGTTCACCTACCAACAAATCAACACCCCCATTAGAACCCGCACCATTATCACAATCAACATCCGGTTCAAACTCAGCTTCAGCATCTTTATTATAATAACCTATACCTATTCTTACTTTATCCGCAGGTTTAATTCTTAATTCATTCCCAGAAGAAAGAACTAAAGGATTAGTCCTTGAAGGCTCAACCCTGAAATCTACGATGTCAAAAGCACCCATCAAGCTCTCATCACCCTTAGCAAAGAAACCTCTAATAAAAGCGATTGCTGCACCTATAATAACAATAGCAATAACCAACATAACAACAGTACTAATACCTAGTTCCATCGCTCCTTTTTTTCTAAAACCCATATTTTACACCTCTAAATCTTTTTTTTAATCGAATAGACTAAAACACTCGTTAAGAAACTATTAAGATTTTCATTTAAATAATTTTCTATAAATTCAACACTATTGAAACCGCTTCTTAATCTCTAAGCCGAATTTTTTAAGCAAAAAATTATTTCTTTTAAGCTTATCATTAGCTTTGCTAAACAATAAGTCTAAGTGATTATCAGAAACTAATAAGACTTTGTTCTCAGAAATAGGACAATCAATTTTTTCATTAAAAATAATTTCAACCATTACTCTCCTACTAATACCTATTATTCCAGAATGCTTAAAACCTAAGTCTCGACACAAGTTTAAAAGAGCAGAAGCTGATTCGATGTTTCTGCAAGCAACATGAAAAATAGGCGCTTCTTGTCTGAACCAAACCGTGTCTAAAGGAACAACTTTTAATTCATCACTAATTTCTTTCTTAGTTACTTCCCCGTGCTTAACGAATAACCAACCAGAATCAAACTTTTTTTTACTCTTAGCTTCTCTAAACAAAGAAATTCTTCCCGAACAAGAACTCGTAGTGTAAAAATCCTTAGAATCATTAAGAGCAGTAATGACTGGTTTAGCATCTTCATCAACGTTTCCTTTTCGGGATTTATCTTCTTTTTCTAATTTCTTAATAATTGAAGATTTAGACCTGTCAAAGTACTCCATGATGACACCTTATTTTTTTATTCTTTTAAGAAATAAAACGTTACCAACTAATTTTTGTTCGACAGGAACACGTAATTCTTCAGTGATTAGCAGAGCTAATTCTTTTCTTGATTTTCCTTCTAAAGCATTCTTTAAGAATTTAATTTTGACAAGTTTATTATTAGCTAAGTTCTTCTTCGTGTTATCTATTAATTGCGCAGAAACACCATTCTTACCTAGTTGAATAATTACTGCATTACTTTCTTGAACATTCATGAACTTAAGAAATAAAGATTCATTAATAAAACCTACGAAAAACAACAAAAAAAGTGTTCACTTTACAGTAATTAAAAAAGTAATATTTATATATTGTTTTTTGTTCCCAAAAATATGAGCGACGAATTAGAATCTTTAATAAATAAGAATCTTATGCAAGAACTATATAGCATCAGACATTTCTTAGAAAAATACGAGCCTTATTTTCCTCTTCATAAATGCATAAAAACATCTTTCTTAGTAAGTCATTTAACAGGCTTAGAAACAAGTTCAGGATTCTGGATTCCTAAACACAGACAAAAAAATGATTGGGAATACAAAATGCATGAAGATCAATCACACACTTGGAATTACGATCCTAGCAGCGAATTATACATTGATTTAACTCAAGACCAATTTAGTGAAACTTCTAAGAAAATAGTTATATTACCTCGAAATAATCAAGTACTAAAAGAAATAAGTTCTGAAAACAAAAACAATCAATACTTTTTAACCGATAATGATTTTAGTAAATGGATAATTCTTGCTAGAAGACAATATCATCAAGAAGTTACAGTGAATCACTTCTAAAAAAATAAAAAAAAATAAAAAAAAGTTATTTTTTGAATACTGCTACTAATAACAATATTACTCCTACAAGTACAAGAACGATTAGCGCTGTTAATAAAACAACGTAGACATTGCTGTCTTTGTCAAAGATTGATGTTTTCTTTCCCGTAGCTTCAGAAATAGGAGTTCCTGGAACAACTACTTCTTGAACAGGAGGAACAACCACGACAGTATCTTCCTTTTCATCTTCTTTAACAGGTTCGCAAGATCTTACGTTAAACATCAATATTTCTGTGCTAGTATCACTTGTGCTCGTCATCCTAGGATGAGCAATTAATTCCATGAAGTATTCTCCAGGAATCGCGTCTTTAGGCACGTCAAAGAACTTAGTTATTGTTCTTGAATCATCGTAATCAAGAACTATGTTTCTTTCCCATTCATTAATGTTAAGTTCAGGAACGTAGTATCTTACACCTGCAAGACTTAAATCCCTAGTACCTATGTTTCTTAGATTCATAGAAACTCTTAGTCTTTCACCTGCACAAACAGATTCAGGAACTATTGCTATGTTGCTCATTAACAAATTATAAGATTTTGATTCAAGTCTTAATTCAAGAACCCAAACATCTGATAATAAGTCACCAGCTCTTGTTTCCCCTGTTACTCTTATTTCTAAGTCAAAAGGCGCATCATCAGGATGAACATCAACAGGATCAATGTAAAAAGATATTGTTTGATCTTCTGTTCTTCCAGTTCTTATTCTTGATATAAAAGCTTCTTGACCGTCCGCATCAACTAAGTCATAGCTATAAATTTCTATTTCTACATCTCTTAATTCATTATCATTGTGTGTTGGTAAATTATTCCTAATAGATATTCTAAGTTCTATCATGTCACCAAGATTAGCTTCTCTATCAATAGCGTAAGGTACAGAACTTGATAAGTAATTATCTCTTGAAATTGTTTCAAGTCTTCTTCCTTCAGCTCTTACTTCTATTCTATCAATAGTCATTCCTTGAACACTCACAGTGAAAACACCTTCAACAGGATTAAAATCTGAAGGAGCGTCTTGTGGAAGTGCTGAGACTCTCACATTGTAAGAACCTAATTGAGAAATTGTCGGAGTCCAAATTAATTCATCATTCAAAAGAATCATTCCTTCAGGACCATCAATTAATTCGTAGTTGTAACCTTCAACAGCCAAAGGATGACTGCTAGATGCTTGCAACTTAAATTTGTATTCTTTTTCAGGAATAGCTGAAACAGGTGCTGAACCTGTGTTTAAGCTGATTGTGAATGCAGAATAAATAACTGTTAAGTCAAATTCTTCAACATCGTTGTTTGTAGCATTTGAAACTTCAACTCTTATGGTGTGAGTTCCTATGTCTGCTAATTTTGGAGTCCATGTTATTTTTCCATCGTTATTTATAGTCATACTCGCAGGATTATCAAGCAAAGTATAAGTTAGATCGCCTACGTTTTCATAACTAGTAAGTTCCACGTTTTGAGAGAATTCTACTCCTACGTGTGCGTCTTTTTCTTGTATTTCTTTTATTTCTAATGCTGAAGCTGCATAAACAGTCACCATTAATAATACAAGCGCTATTAATATTGTAAATAATTTTTTCTTCATCTTTTATTACCCCCGTCGCGCAACATAATACTTTTTTTTGATTGTGTTCTAAAAAGATCACAAATTGCTTTGTTATTACATGATAGTGAAAACTCCTTTATAAATTTTATGGTGAGTTCTATTCTTTTAATAATAAAAAAAACAAAAATAGTAACATTTATATATTCTAGTGATGTTATGTGTATACTAGGGGCAATTATCTTGCTTTCTGGTTTTTTTATCAAAATAGGTGAAACAAAAAAATGAATAAAATAAACGAATTAAAAGATGAAACAATCAAAACATTAGCACAAACACTAAAATCATCAGGATTAGCAGCATCAGAAACAGAAGCAATAAGAATGGCAATGAATATGGCCCAAACAAACAACAAAGTAAACAGCAACTTCGAAGAAAGAAAAGAAAAAAACATAATGGGCTTATCCTACTTAAAAAAAGAACAAACAAATAATTCACCAAAACAAGAAATGAAAGAAGAAGAAGTATACGCAGAAGTAGAACCAGAACACACAGAATCAGACTGCGAATCCTGCGGATTTTGCGGATCAAACGAAAGTCTTAACGAATTATTTGAAGCAGAAACAAAAGACGAATTCATAACCCAAGACTTACTAAAAGAAGAACAACCAGAAACAACAAAAGAAATACCTATTGAAGAAAACAGACCTAAAAAAGATATGAATTCCTACAGAGAATCATCAGTTAATCTAGGCGACGTATTCAAATTCAAAGAATGAATTAACAAAGAGGAATATTTTCTCTAATCAAAGATTTGCCACTACAAAGAACTTTCTCATTAAGCACAATAATAACAGGAATTAATTCAGCTCTAATCCTACCAGGCATAATATCTATCTCAGTACTAAGAATTTGACCAACCCCTAAACCCGAATTAGGAATAAGAATATCCTCAACCCTGAAATCAGAACTTATCTGCCTATTAACAATACTATTCAAAGGAACCTTACCAGAATTAGAAATAACAATTTTGAGTCTGCCAGAATCCTCATTAAAACAAAGCATTTCTTCACCCAAAAGAACTTGAGGCGCAATCCTAATATCATCACAACTAGAAGAATCTCGCCTCTCAGAATCAGAACCCCAACTCATAACCATAGCTCCAAGAGCAACAGCGAAAGCAACCAAGAAAATAGTCACCAACAAAGGAGACATACCTTTTTTATCAACAAAGATTCTGAAAAACATTACTTGATTCACCCTCAAAGAAAAGAATAACCAAGAAGTTATATAAATATTTCGAAACCAATAAATAAAAAAAAACAGACAGAAAAATATAAATACTACATGACCCAAAACAAACAAATAAAGAAAAAAGGGGAAATAATGAAAAAAAATCTAAAAGGACAAGCATGGTCCATAGACATAATAATAGGCGTAGTATTATTCTTAATATTATTAGTAGTGGTTTACACATTAGTAGCCACTTCGAGAGCAGGAACCATAGAGCTAAGAAGAAACGCGGAACTAATACACACAAAGTTCGATAAAACAAAATCAACACACCCAGATATACCATCAATACTAAGCGGAAACATCTTAGAACCAGATAAACTACAAGAATTAATGGCAAAAGAATACGACGAGATAAAAAGAGCGCTAGGAATAACAGGAGAATTCTGCATAGTAATAACTCATCCCGATGAAGGAATATACGAAGTAAACGGAAAAAAATCATTCGGAGATCCAAGCCACGGATTAATCGTAGGTCAAAACGAAACAGGATCAATATATTGCGGACAATAAAAAATGACAACACAAATACTTCTATTAATATTATTGTTCCCCCTAGCATTCATAACAGGAAAATTCATAACTAAGAACAGCGAAGAAGAAATACAAGAACTAAGAAACACAACAATAAAAATAATGAAGATATTCATAATTTTAACTGCGTACCTAACAATAAAAGAAACACTAAGCGAAATAACCTCCCTAATAATAACCGCGTTAATATTAACAAGTTTCTTACTTAAAAAACAAAGCATACAAGAAAAAATAATAATATCATTAATAGCCAGCACCGCCATATTTTATGAATTACAAGAAATAATAATTCTAGGATTAATAAGTATTTTCTTAAAAGGAATAAACACACAAGAAGAAAAAGAAAAACTAGTAACAAAGAAAACAATGCTTCAAGTAACTCTGATCATATTAACAATAAGCATTAAGTTCTTAATATTATATTTTTTCGCTCAATAAATAAAAATAATAGCCAAAGCTTTTTATATTACGCAAACATTCCAAAAATTCTATGGAACACGACTTTTCTTATGAAAAAAAAATAATAGCCAAAGAATTCCAAGGAATCATAGGCCAAAAAGAAGTAATACAACAAATAAAATCAGCTATATTAATGAAAAGAAACCTCATAATAGTTGGTTCCCCAGGAATAGGAAAAACAACCCTAGTAAAAAACCTGGTAAACATATTACCTGAAAAAATAATAAAAAAAGAAGATGGAAACGAAGAACACAAAAAACCTCCTTTCATCAGGGTTCAAGGAAGTCCTGATTTAACCGCTGAAGACTTAATAGGAGATATAGACCCAGTAAAAGCAATGAAACACGGACCACTATCTTTAGAAGCATTCACACCAGGAAAAATATTCAAAGCAGACAAAGGAATATTATTCTTTGATGAAGTAAATCGTTGCTCAGAGAAATTACAAAACGCGTTACTACAAGCATTAGAAGAAAAAAAAGTAACTATAGGTAGCTACGACGTAGATTTAGAAGCAGACTTCATATTCATAGGAACAATGAATCCTGAAGAAGCAAGCACAGAGCCATTAAGCGACGTGTTCCTAGACAGATTCGACTTAGTGTACATGGAGCCACCAGAAACAAAAGAGCAAGAATCACAAATCGTGAAGAAATACGGCAAGAAACTCGTTGAATACCCTGATGAATTGTTAAATATGAGCTTAGAATTCATAAGAGCACTAAGACAAAGTAAGGACTTAGAAAAAAAACCATCAGTAAGAGCAAGCCTAGGAATATATGAACGAGCACAATCAAACGCTTACCTAAAACAAAAAGAACGAGTAAGCTTAGAAGATGTGCAAAGAGCAATGATCTCAGTTCTAAGTCATAGAATAAGATTAAAACCATCTCTGAAGTATTTAAAATCAACTTCTGATTACGTGAATGAAACATTCACAGAATTCTGCGAGAGCACAGAATCAGAAACAGGAGGTTCTCCCTGACAACAAAGATTCGCATGATGAAGAAAAAGAACAAGACACCATAAAAGCAAAACCTGAAAAAGAAAAATCGGATGAGCTACAAGGTAAGTTAAGAAAAGATAATAGAGAAGATAAATTATTACATTCTAAAATACCTTTGGATAAAGACAAAATAGACAAAGGCAAACTACTAATGGACGCGATAAATAATAACATAAGTAGTTTTAGTCCCGACACGGCTTTTGAGAACTTCGTTAATAATTATCACACAACTAAGAAATTAACTGGAGAAACAATGATACGAGAATTAACAGGTTATGATCCTAAGTACGTAGATAAAAACATAAACATACCTGAATTCAAACGCGAACTAAAAGAAAGAATCAAAAAGAACATAGAAGAACTAAAAAAAGATGGATTACTAAACAAAGAAGGATTCATAACCGAGCAAGGATATGACTTCGCATCATTATCATTACTATCTGAAGAATTAGATAAATTAGAAGGAAAAGGATTGCTAGGAGAAAATAAAAGCAAAGAAAAATCTTTACTAGGAAGCATAACTGATTATAGACCTTATAGAAACAGCGACAACTACAAACAACTAAACACGAGACAAACAATAAAAAAAGCAATAAGAAGACAAAGAACAGAAATAACAAGAGATGAATTCGTATCAAGTGAAAAAGAAAGTAAGGGCAACTTAGAAATAATTTACGTAATAGATAACTCCGGGAGTATGAAAGGACAAAAAATAGGAATGGCAAAAAAAGCAGGAATAGCTTTGATGTACAAAGCCATAAACAACAAAGACGAAGTAGGACTGGTAATATTCGGAGCGAAACTAAGCAAAGAAATAAGACCGACAAATGATTTTTATTCATTATTACAAGAAATGAACAACATAAAAACGAGTGGAGAAACAGATATAAGCCTAGGAATAGAAACAGCGACAAAGATGTTTAGTTCAAAAACAAAAACAAAACACATAATATTATTAACAGACGCAGTACAAACACTAGGAAAAAAACCAGAACAAGAAGTACTAAAAAAAGTAAGTGAAGCGCACAACCAACAAATCACGATAAGCGTGATAGGAATAAGTCTGAACAAACAAGGAGAAACTCTTGCTAAAAAAATAGTAGACATAAGCCAAGGCTCACTATTCAAAGCCACGAAGATAGAAAACCTAGACCAAATAATATTAGAAGATTACTACAGAGCAAGACATAAAAGAAATTATTAATCAAGAAGCCTACTTATACTTCTACCCTCATTAATGTTACAAATAACTTTAGCGAAATAACTCTGCAAAGATACTTGATCATACCAAGAATTATTCTCTTTAAAATTACTAGGCTTATAAGTAACATTAGTACCAATTATTTTATCAATCAAACTCTCAGAGTACGCTTTATTTATCCTAGAAACAGCAGGACCATTAAACAAATCAAGACTCGCACCAAAATAAACACGCCTAGCACCATTCTCCTTAAGCTCCTTAGCAGCAGTAACCAACGTACCCGCAGTATCAATTATGTCATCAATCACAAAAACATCTTTATTCTTAACATCACCTAACAAAGCCATACATTCAACTTTATTAGCACAAGAATAATCTCTTTTCTTATACAAAACCGCGAGTTCAGTCATCAAGTTCTTAGCAAAATAATTAGCCCTTTCAACCCCTCCTTCATCAGGAGCAACAATAATCAAATCAGAACTCATATAGTTCTTCTTAATATGCTCAATCAAAGTCTTAGAAGCCCTAAGATTCTCTAAAGTAGCAATACGAAAAAAACCAGCAATAGCCTCATTATGAATATCTAAAGTAATAACCCTATTAGCACCACAATCCTCTAATTCCCTAGCAACCAAAGCAGCAGTTATACTCTCCCTTCCCTTCTGTCTATCCTGTCTAGCATAAGCAAAAACAGGAACAACAGCAGTTACTGCTTGAGCATTAGATAATTTAGTAGCATTAATAGCAGTCTTCAAAGCCATAAAGTTATCATTAACAGACAAACCATTACTTTTATTCTCAACATCCTGAAAAATATAAACATCTTGATTCCTAACACAATCTTCTAATTCCGTTTTTATTTCACCATTCGCAAAAATAGTCTCAGCAGAATTCACCAATATTTGTTTATTAGCATCATCCCCTCTTTCCAAAACTAAATCTTTCAAGCTACTAATAACTTTTTCAGCAAAATGCTTACCAGAATCACAATGAATAATACTTAACTTGCCACGATTAAACTCTTGAAACAAGGACATAACAAAAAGAAAACAAAAACCATTAATAAACTTTACTATAAAGTAGTTACAAAACTAGTTGAATATTAAGACTCTGTGATCACGCTTCTTCTTCGTCTGAAGAGTATCAAAAGATTCCTCTAACGCCTTCTGATCAATAAGAATCTCCCCTTTCATAGGATCAAGAACAGTTATTAACTCAGAACCCTGACGCTTAAAAAAAGGCAAATATTTAGACGTACTACGAGTATCACGAAGAGACCCAGCATTCACCCTAAGAAGAAGAATCTTACCATTATTCAAAAAAGCCAAAATCTCCTCTAATTTAAGCTCACGCTCCTCCAAAGAAATCTCCAAAGAAAAAAGCTCCTTAGCAAAAATACGAGACATATACTTAGCATCATCAATCTCTTTCTTAGTATAACCCTTAAACCTATAATCAGGATAATCATACTCACGCTCCTCAAGAATAATACGAACATCAAGCCCTAACTTCTTAGCAAAACAAGCCATACCGTAAATACTAGGCGCACGGGTAGGCAGATTAACAGTTTCTCTCCAAACCTTAAATTCGTTTTCACGATTAAGCTTAAAATCAGGATTAAAATGATTAAGAATCATCATCAAAGAGCAAGCCGCACACGTATAATCCGTTGTTTGTTTATACAACTCCATAAACAAAGAAAAAAGAAAACAAGTTTATAAACCTTGCTAAGAATCAGCAAATAATTGCTCAACAACATTAGTAGCATACTCGCCTTTACCAAGAGAAAAACTAACAACTAATTTCTTCTTACCAATATTAAGTTCATCATCTAAAAAATCACTAATAACCAAATCAGAAGGCTTGATAAAAACCTTTCTAGTAGTGCCCTCAACACTCAAAAAAGAAATATCCCTATTCAAAAAATCTTTACTAACCACTCCTTCCTTTTGTAATAAATCATTAACAACTCCTGAAACTTCTTCACTCGCAGAAAAACCACCAAAACCAGGCAAAGGAACAAAATCAACAACCACTCCTTTATTCAAAAGAATCTTAACAGATTCATTCCACAAATAACTCTGATAAGCATGAACATACAAAATAAGAATCTTCTTAGGTAAAGTCTTAAGAGCACCCACGAAGTCATTCTTAGACTTCTCTAAGTGCTTCCTAATATTCTCACCCCAAGACCTATCATTAATTAACAAATTCACAGCGTCAGAATACTTCTTTTTTAGCAGATATTTACCAATAACCACGTTGTTCTCAGAGAAACGTTGCTCATGAAAAAAATTAATAATACTTTTATCACTAATCTTCTCATCACCACTCAAACCACGAATAGTTATCCTAAAAGAATTACCTTTAAGCCTACCAAGACTAACAAGCTCATCAGACTTACCAAGAAACCTTAAAGAAATATCTTCATGATTAAAACTTTTTAATTTATCAGGACTTGTCAAAACAGATATTGTTTGAGACGTAACTGCTTGCTTATCTTTTATTCCCGCGTAACTAATACACTTCCTAGGAATTCTAAGTTGACGAGAAACTTCAAAAACCGCGTCTTCAGTGTTACGATTCCTTTTAGATAATTCGCAAATGCAATACTTTCCTTTATCAAGTACTTCAAGTAGCGGAATCTCAGCGACTACGAAGTCTTCAGGAACTTGTTTTAAAATCATTAAATAATAAGAAACAACGTTCTTATTTAATATTTTTGAAGACAATGGACAAATTTTAAAAACCACGAAAGAACCCCTTTAAAAGACTGAACCTGTAGCGTAGCCTGGATAGCGCGATTGCCTCCTAAGCAATAGGTCGAGGGTTCGAATCCCTCCAGGTTCGTTAGAAACTGGAGGCTTACAAATAACACATTTGGATTGTCTCCAGGTTCGTTAGAAACTGGAGGCTTACAAATAACACATTTGGATTGTCTCCAGGTTCGTTAGAAACTGGAGGCTTACAAATAACACATTTGCATTGTCTCCAGGTTCGTTAGAAACTGGAGGTCTCTTATTACAAAATAAGATTATCTCCAAGTTCGTTAGACCTTTTATTTTCTTTCTCATTATCTTATTATTAATTATTCTTACATAAGAAAAACATTTTTAAAGAAAAAAACATAACGTTCAAACAAAAAACAACTTGTGACAATGAAAAAAAAATTGAAGACTAAAAAAAATTATGAATTAATAAATAAACTAAGTCAGTTTAACAAAACAAAAAGACCTTTATCAATAGTCATTTTTGCATTATTAGGCGTTGTTGGCTTAACAATAATATTATTAAAATCTGATTTTAACGAGATACTTGGTTTTTTAAGAAACACCACGATGATCTTAATAATTTTTTATTTATTAATACAAGTACTTCTAATGCTTGTTTTAACTATGCGCTGGGCAGTAATACTTGAATCTCAAGGGCATCGAAGAATTAATTTATTCAGATTAAACAAATACAGAGTCGTAGGACAAGCCGTTAGTTTTCTTACCCCAACCGCTAAAATGGGTGGTGAAGGAATAAAAACTAGGATTATGTCAAAACGAGAAAGTATTCCTTACAGCAAAGCTTTATCAAGCACATTCATAGATAACTCTGTTGATTTAACCGCTTCAGGCCTATTTTTCTTAATAGGAACCATAATAATACTTTTGAGTATAAACGTGGGCTTTAAGACTAAAATGTTTTTAGGTTGTTTAATATTCTTGTTTTTGTTTTTTTTAGGTGTTTTTAATTACAGGTTGTTTAAAGGAAAACCCATGATGCATGGTTTAGCTAAACGCTTTGGTTTGTTTAAAATAAAAATGATAAAAGATTTTGAGCACGAAATAAAGAAGTTTGATGAATATCTACACGAATTTTATAGAAAAGACAAAAAACATTTTTATTACGCGATATTATTATCTCTTATTAGTTGGATACTTATGTTTTTTGAATATTACGTGGCTGGGAGAATGCTAGGATTTAATTTTTCTGCTTGGATGATTTTTTTAATAGTGACACTAGTAGGACTAGCTTATTTAATTCCTACACCTATGGCTCTAGGAACATTAGAAGCAGGACAAATTTCCGCTTTTAGCATATTAAATATAAGCTCAGCCGCAGGTATAGGTCTTAGTTTCATAGTTAGAGCTAAAGATATGTTAATAGCTTTTTGGGGCGTGGGAATAATGAGTTTTTATGGTTTTAATCCAAATAATGCTCTTGAAAAAGCAGGATTCGGTGACGAAGTTGAAAATAAGAAATAATTATTTGCTTTTATTAGACGGATTAAAACTTTTTTTCAGAAGCAAAAAGAAAAAATTCTTAGGAACAAAGAAATATGAAGGAACCACTAATAAAATATGTGAAAAAATAATAATAGATTGTTATAACACGAAGAAAAAATACTTCATGGTCAGTCCGAACAATTTTAATCAATTCTACTCCAGAGATTTCGGAATGATTTGCGAATCATTAATAAAATTAGGATATGAACAAGAAGTGATAAACACCATTAATTATGCTATGAACATATATGAAAAGAAAGGAAGAATAACTACTCAAATAAATAGCAGAGGACAACCATTAGATTTTCCTTGTTGGACTCCTGAATCAACTTCTTACATGCTTAACTCAATAATTTTAACGAATAATAAAGAATTAATAAATAAGTATAAATCTTTTTTTAAAGAACAAGCAAGAATAATTTATGAAGAAGCAATAGATAAAGAAACAGGGCTTGTGAGAAAAGATAAAAATTTTAGTTCTATGAAGGATTATGCAAAACAAAAAAGTTCTTGTTACGTGAATTGCTTAGTAGGATTATTCTCTGAGAATCTTAAAAAAATAGGCTTAAAAACAGAACTGCAAAAATACGATTACGAATACATAATAAAGAAATATTTTTGGAAAAAAAATTATTTCGCGGATGATTTGTCAGGAAAAAATTTAATGAGTGGAGACGCTAATGTTTTTCCTTATTGGACTAAACTAATAACAAATAAAGATATGTTCAAAAAAAGTCTTAAATCAATCAAAGAAAAAAAACTTAATGAGCCTTTCGCATTGAAATACAATAAAGAAGAAGACAACGCGGATTGGAACTTGATGAATTACTTAAACAAAAATTATGAGAATGAAACTATTTGGTCTCATTTAGCTATTTGTTATTTGAAAACTTTATATTACTTCAAAGAAGATAAAGAAGTAAGAATTGAATTAATAAAACAATTAAATAAGCACTCCGAGTTAATAAAAAAACAAAGAACGATGTACGAAGTGTACACGAAAGAAGGAAAACCTTTCAAGAGCTTAGTGTTTGAATACGATGAAGCCATGTCTTGGTGCGCAGAAATATTAGAGCTTAATAAATTATTAAAAAAATGAATTACGAACTCAGAAAAGCAAAAAGAACGGACTTAGAAAAACTTTTATTAATACAAAAAGAAATAATTATTAAATCAACACATTATGATTCTAGTATTAAAAAAAATACGACTTTCGTAGATATAAAAAAACTAATTTTGTCAAAACAAACAAATTTCTTAGTAATAGAATTAAACAAAGAAATAATATGTTGCGGATACGCAGAAATAAGGAAATCACCTAATTACATGAAACCTAAGAATTACGGATACATAGGAATGATTTTTGTTTCTGAGAAACACAGAAAAAAAGGATTAGCAACAAATATAATTAATAATCTTGTTAAATGGTTAGAAACAAATAAAATAAAAGAAATAAGACTTGAAGCTTACACAAAGAATGAAGACGCAATAAAATTATTTAGAAAAACAGGCTTTGAAGAATTATTTGTTACTATGAAAAAAGTTTAATCTCTAACTTCATAAACAGTTAAATCCCAACCACAAGAATCACTAATATAAAACAATTCATGAACTTGAGAATGATTAACAACTCCTAAGAAAGGAATACCTGCTTGTTCAGAGAACGCGAAGAAATCAGGATCATAACTCATAAAGTAATCAGACATATTAACAGACCAAGGACTATACGCTTCTAAGTTCGCGTAGTAACCAAAATAAGGCCAAACACTACTAACTATTAATTGTCCAGGCTCAGATATTTCTTTTATCAAACTAATTGATTGATGCAAAGCGCCTGAAGAAGTACACTTAGATGTTTTTATCAAATCATTAATTCCATGAATAGACGTCAAAAAAATGGAAACAAACAAAACAATTAATAAAAAAACAAACATCAAATCTTTATATTTATTATTAGTTAATAATAAAACAACGTTAAACCCAAGAACTATGAGTAAAACAATAAAAGGAGACATCTCTAATATGTAACGCGCAAGTTTTAATTTCACAAAGAAAAAATAAAATAATAACTGCGAAGACAAAACAAGCAACAACAAAGAAGTCTTAGAATAAAATTTTTTATTAAAACCCCGCTTCCAAAATTTAAAAAAATAAAGAACGTTAAACAAAATCAATAACAAAGCTAAACCATACTCAGCTAATAAGAACCTTAACAAAATCAGAGGGGATTCCCTAGCAGTATATTCTAAGATAGCGGAGGTCTGCGATAAAGCAAAATACAAAGGATGACCTTTTTTTATTAAACCATGAATTAACCAAGGAATAATAGCCAATAAGAAACCAGAACCATAAAATAATAAGTTCCTGAACCAATTCTTTCTTAACAAGAAAAAAATCACCAAAACAAAAGAAACAATAATTGTTGAGAGACGAGCAGAAAAAGCCAAACCAGAAAACAAACCCGCTAAGAAAACAAAAAAATAACCCTTCGTAACAAATTTGTTTTTAATCTCTTCGTGTTTAAGAAAGAATAAGAACGCTAATAAAAACAACAAAACACCTAATATGTCAGTGTAAATCCTAAAACCCCAAGTTATGAATTGTAAAGAAAAACCAAAAATTAAAGAAGCTAACAAAGACAAATCATCACTCAAAAAATATTTAGCAACAAAATAAAACACTAACACAGAACCTAAAGAAAAAAGAATCATTAATAATTGAGCAACAATAACGAACTCCCCAGTTAATAACCAAACACCCCCAATAACCGCGCTAAGAAGAGGAAAACGAAAATCCTCAACGAAGAAAGAATCACCTATGTAAGAACGAGCATTAGCCAAATAAACAACTTCATCCCACGCAAGCAAACCCTGAAGAGAAATAAAATAAGAAAACAAAAATAACAAGAAAAACAAAAATGAAAACAACAAATACTTATTATTAAATTTCAAATCAAACACCTTTAAAAGTAAATTTATCATTAGCTAAATAATTCCAAGTAGCCGCAATAATTATCCCAATAAAATTAGATAATAAATAATACACACCTAGCTCAGTTAATAACCACAACACAGAAACAGATATTCCCAAACCAACAAGAGACACCCCATTAAAAGAAACCAAGCGCTTAAAAAAAGAATACTTCTTAGCCCTAGATTTCCAAGTCCAAAAATTATTCAACAAAAAATTACTAATAATAGCCAACTCCGTAGCAATGATACCAGATAAAACATAAAACAAATCAAAACGCTCAGTTAACAACCAAAGAATACCAGTATTAACAACGACGCCTGAAGCACCAACAACTAAGAATTTAAACAAAGTAGCATATTTCTTCAAAGCAAAAGAAAACAGCATAACAAGATAAGCAATAATCACATTAATACCTAGTTTACTCTCGCCTCTTTTTCTAATACGAAAAACATACGGAACCTCTTTTATTTTAACTTTCTTCTTAGACTCAAGAACAAAGAACATCTCCAAAAAAATCTTAAAACCCCTACCAGACAAATCATTCTTAACTTTATTAAAAACAGATTTATTAGTTAAAAAAAAACCAGCCATAGGATCATTAACACTAGCAGAAAACAAAGGCCTAGACAACAAAGCAGCGAATCTACTCATAAAAACTCTTTTCTTAGACCACCCACTCACCCCTCCGCCTCGAACGAAACGAGAACCAACAACGAAATCACAATTCTTGTGCTTCAACATTTCTTTAATAATAGAAGAATCATGCTGATTATCAGCATCAAGAACCAATAAATAATCATACTTAGCCTCAGAGAAACCGCGAATAACAGCTGAACTAAGACCTTTATCATTAACGCGCCTAATACACCTAACATGACTAATACCTGAATCATTAACAACTCTCCAAGTCTCATCAGGAGAATCATCATCCACAACTATTATTTCATGCTTAATCCCTTTAATATTCTTCTTAAGCTCCTTAATAGTACTAAGAACAGAATCTTTCTCATTATACGTAGGAATAATAACTGATAACATAAAAAAAAACCTTTTTTTAAATTAATCAATAAATAAAATAAATACTTATATAAACATTTCTTAAAAAAAAGAACATAACAACGTAAAGTTTAAGAATAAAACACATTTTCTAAACCTTCTAAAAAATCAAAAAAAAAGGAATAAACATGATGAAGCTATTTAAAAAAAACAAAAAACAAGCAGTACCAGTAAATTACGAAGCATTCGTAGCAAGAGAATTCAAAAAATCTAATAATTTATACTTCTTAAACAAAGAAAAACAAATCAAAGACATAATACAAGTAATACCAGCTAATGCGAACATACAAGTAACCGCGTTCTACAACAAAGCAAGACAACTATCAGAAAAAAACGACACAACCCCTATTTACGAAAATGAAGCAATGAACCAAGAAAAGTTCTTAAAAGGATACGCCTTGTTAACAAAACACAATAATCACGTAGCAAGAGGCATCATAAGCCAAAAATACGCAGAACCAAACACCACACAAATAACACTAGCACTACAATTCTTACCAAGAAACATTAACAGATCAACCATCACCGCGATAATACAATACTACAAATAAAAAAACTAATTACTAAATTCTTTATCAAGAAGCTCCTTAACTTTCTTACCATCAGCCCTACCCTTCAAAGAAGCCATGACTTTACCCATTAATAAACCAAGAGGCGCACCTTTATTATCCTTAAGAGTCTTCCTAATAACCCCCCTTATTTCCTCATCACTAATCTGATGATACTTAGATAAATCAAGATTATTATTTAAAGCATCACCCAAGATGTCCTGCACAGAAGAATAAGCAATTCTATTATCAGAAAAAGCTTTTAATATTTTATCAAAATGCTCAGGACTCAAAGACTTATTAGCTTTTTTCTCCGCACTAGGAACTTGAGATAAAAAGAAATCAGCAATGTTAGTAGGAGAAAAAGTAGAAGACTCAAACCTAGAACAAACACTCTCAAAATCCAAATCAGACTTAGACTCTTTCTTCACAACTTTAACAGCTAAATCCCTACTAAGATTAAAAGAAGTCTGATAACGATTAACTTTTTCATCAATAGTCTCAGGAATCTCAAACAAAACATCCTTCAAAATAACAGACTCAACATCAGTTTCAGGATACATACGATCCGCACCAGGCATAGGCCTAAGAAAAGACGTAGACCCATCCGGTTCAGCCTTCCTAACCTCTTTTCCCACTTTTTTACCTTTACTCAACAAATCAACATGGCGCTGAACCTCATTATTAACAACAAAAGGAATCTTCCTTATATCCTGAAAACCCTTAATTTCGACTCGCTCACCACCTTTAATAGAGATGTTAACATCCTGCCTAATACTACCAATACCACGCATACAATTATCCAAACTACGAAGAATCATACCAAGATGAGACGCAACATCCTTACACTCATCAGAAGAACTAATATCAGGAGCAGTCGCAATCTCAATCAAAGGAATACCCAGCCTAGAAATATTATATTCATCACGAGTACTAGAACGACTAATAATCTGAGCCGCCTCTTCCTCCAAACAAAGAGTTTCAATCCTAAACTTCTTCTTATTAACCTCAATGAAACCATCATAACCAATAAGAGCAGTCCTTTGAAAACCAGAAACATTAGAACCATCAATCACGGTTTTACGCATAAACTGAACCTTATCAACCAAACGCATATTCAACAACTTAGCCACAACAACCGCTGATTTTAACGCATCAAAATTAACAGAATGAGGGGGCTCCTCATCCAACTCCACCAAACAAGAACAATCATTAAAACCATGATAAACAAATTCTTTAGACTTCTGAGTCTCAAAAAAAGCAGCCTTATCAACACCACCAAACTCCCCTGCACTAGCCCTTAAACGCCTCACAAACCTAAAATCAGACTCACCCTTCTTAATAACAGTAGGACAACTACAAAAAAGCTTTTTACCACTTAACTGCTGATGAATCTCCAAGCCACACTTAAAACCCAATTCCTTAAAATTAATCATCAAAACCACCAATTAATCTATTAACACATTCACCAACGAAATCCTTATCATACAAATCTTTAATCTCTTCTTTCTTAAAATTACTAAGCAACCACGCAACCTTAATATAAGCAGTCTCAGGAGACAAAGCAAAATCATGACCAAGAACCCCTAATTCTTTCAATTTACGCCCATGAGAATAAACATTAAGATTAACCCTGCCATTAATTGTTTGAGTAACCATAACCAAAACAACGCATTTACTCAACAAACTAAGCTTATTAAAAATCTTCTTATTAATCCTAGTATTATCATCAAATTCACCAATAGGAAAATGACCAAGACCCGTACCCTCAAGAACCAAAGCATCAAACTTCTTATAAACATCAAACTCCTCAGGCCTCAAACCAGGCCTAGCCCTAATCCAACCAACCTTAATCTTATCATTAAACAAAAACAACTCGAACTTATCCCTAGAAACCACTGGCTCAAAAAACATAACTATTTTACGAGACTCAAAATTAACCCTAGCAACAGGCAACGCATTAACAGCTTTAAACGCGTCTCGCTTACTAGAATGCAACTTCCTAACATTAACACCCCTAAAAACAAAAGAATCAGGATCATCCAAAGAAGAATGCATACAAACAAAGACCCCACTAAAAGATTTCTCAGAAATAAAATGAACAGCATTCAACAAATTAGAATAAGCATCCGAACTAGGACGATCACTACTACGCTGAGAACCCACAACTAAAACAGGAACAGGAATATTAGGAAGCATAAAAGAAAGAGCCGCACTAGTATAATGCAAAGTATCAGTACCATGCGTCAATATTATACCTTTAAGCTTAGGATATTTCTTAACAGAATCAAAAATTTTCTTAGCAATCAAATTATAATGAGAAAAATTCAAATCATCACTAGGCATATTACTAATAAGCTCGCTACCAATCCTATGATTCTTTTTCAACTCAGGATACAACCCTAACAAGTCCTCAGGAGAAACCAAAGAAGTAACAGCGCCAGTAGAATAATCAACCCTGCTAGCAATAGTACCACCAGTATGAAGAATCAAAATATCAGGCTTAGACTCCAAAATACAAGTCTTACTAAGAACCCTAGGCGAATCACTCAGCTTCTTAAAAGACCTTATATTCTTCAAAAAAATACCCTCATTATAACCCGAACTAAGCTTTAAAAAAACAGAATCATCATCCTTAGAAACAAGAACTCCCTTCCTAACAATACCATCAACAAGAACAAATTCGTATTTAGCACCAATAACTAATCTCATACAACAAAGAAATAAACTTCGTTTATATAAATATTACTAAGAAAAATAAAAAAAAGAATTAATCCTAAAAAGAATTAAGAATCAAGCATCTCAATCTCAATATTCAAACCCTCACCACCAGTACCCCCGTGGACGCGCTACTAGCATAGGGCACATACTCACGCAAAGCTTTCGTAGGTTTCAAGACAAGCTTGAAACTAAAGCCCTATACCCTAATCCAAACACCACACTAAAATAATACAAAAACAACTCTAAACTAAGAAAAATAAAAAAATAAAAAAAAGAATTAATTCCAAAAAGAATTAAGAATCAAGCATCTCAATCTCAATATTCAAACCCTCAGGAATAGGAACCCTCATGATTAAACGAAGAGCACGCTCATCCACGCCCAAATCAATCAAGCGCTTATGAACACGCATCTCGTACCTATCCCAAGTAGCTGTACCATCACCACAAGGACTCTTCCTAGTAGTCAAACGAAGCTTCTTAGTAGGCATAGGAATAGGACCTTTAATAACAACTCCTGTTTTCTCCGCTATACCTTGAATGTACTCACAAGTAGCATTAATCTTCGAAATGTCTGTGCTTGCTAATTTTACTCTTGCTCTCTGCATCTTCTTACCATCCACATAATCCATAATGAAAAACTTTTTTCGCCATGAAAAAAAATAATGAAAATAAAAAAAAAAAAAAAAAAAAAATTATAATTAAACTTTCTTAACTATTTCAATACACATACCAGCCGCGACTGTTGAACCAGAATCCCTAATAGCGAATCTAGCCAATTTAGGATTAACCTTGGTATTCTCAATCACTAATTTTTGAACTGGTCTAAGTGTAACAATAGCCGCGTCACCATTCTTGATGAAATCAGGATTTTCCTGTAAAACTTCACCAGTAGCAGGATTAAGCTTCTTATCAATATTAACAAATTGACAAGCAACCTGAGCTGTGTGAATGTGAAACACAGGCGTGTAACCTTTAGTAATAACACTTGGATGATTCAAAACAACGATTTGAGCTTTGAATTCTTCCACAACAGGAGGAACATCAGCAGCGTCACCGATAACATCTCCCCTAGCAATGTCTTTTTTACCGAAGCCACGCACGTTGATACCAACGTTGTCACCAGGATAAGCTTCCCTGTGTTGTTCATGATGCATCTCGATACTCTTAACTTCACCAGGAACCCCTTTACCTTCTCTTCCAGGTACCGCAATAACTTTTTGACCAACTTTCATAATACCTGTTTCTATTTTACCAACTGGAACAACACCAATACCCGTGATGTTATAAACATCCTGAATTGGCATCCTCATAGGTAAATCAGTAGGTTTTTCTGGTGGATTCAAATTATTAACAGCTTCAAGTAATGTTGGACCTTTATACCAAGACATGTTCTCTGATTTCTTAACAATGTTTTCACCTTTAAGAGCAGAAACAGCTAAGAATTGAACGTTTTCAGGTTTGAAACCAACACTCTTAATTAACTTAGTTACTTCTTCTTTAACAGCATTCCATCTTTCTTCTTTGTAATCAACACCAGAGATGTCCATCTTATTAATAGAAACTATTAATTGACCAACACCAAGTGTTTTTGATAAGAAAACGTGTTCTTTAGTCTGAGCGTTAACACCATCGTTAGCCGCAACAGATAAAACAGCTGCATCAGCTTGAGAAGCACCAGTAATCATGTTCTTAACGAAGTCTCTGTGCCCCGGAGCATCAATAATTGTGAAATCATACTTATCAGTAACGAATTTCTTATGAGCCAAGTCAATAGTAACTCCTCTTTCTCTTTCTTCTTTCAAAGAATCCATTGCGAAAGCGAATTCGAAACCAGCCTTACCAAGTTCTTGAGCTTTCTCTTTAAGCTTCCTCATGGTTTGTTCATCAATATTACCTGAATCAAACAATAACCTACCTACAGAAGTAGATTTACCATGATCTACGTGTCCTATGAATACCAAGTTCATATGAATTTTATCTTTTGCCATTTTTAGTTTCCTCCCGAAATCTTTTTTTTACATTAATTGTTTTTTTAAGCAAATAAGTGCTTAAACGCTTATCACCTATACTCATGGGAATGGTAAGCGATTTATAAAACTTTTGAAAAAAAATAAATAAAAAAAAAGTTGTTATTACTCGTTATTCTCCTCTTTTTTCAAGCCTTTACGTTCACGAATTCTTTGAACAATTTTACCCTGAAGCTCATCAGGCAAACGCTCAAAAGTCTGATCAACAAGGAAAGAACTACCTCTACCCCCAGTTGCGCCTCTAAGATCAGAAGCTAACCCAAACATTTCAGCAACAGGCAATTTACCCATAACTGTGACGGTGTTACCTTCTTGAGTCATATCTAATAATTGACCACGCTTATTCTGAATAAGCTTAGATATTTCACCCATGTACTCAGACGGACCTTCAAAAGACATTAACTGAACAGGCTCAAACAAGATAGGCTTAGCCATACTCATAGAACCACGAATACCTTCTCTAATCGCAGGATACATCTGCGCAGGACCACGATGAATCGCGTCTTCATGAAGCTTCACATCATCAAGAATAACCTTAACGTTAGTACAAGGCTCCCTCACAAGAGGACCATTGTTCATAACGTCTTCAAACATATCCATAACCATTTCAATGATTTCCCCGATGTGAACAATACCACGAGTACCATCAATTAACAAGTTACCTTTGTATATATCCCTAACATTCCTCGAAGTCTTAGTATCCATACCTGCTTCTTGAAGAGCTTGCCAAACCTCAGCAGAATCCTTCTTCTTAATCCTACCCTGAGGAATCTTACCTTCTTTAATCGCGTCAGCAATTTCTTTCTCCAAAGGCTCAACCTTAAAATAAAGCTTGTTATGCTTATTCGGAGACTTACCCTCAAAAGTTTCATCAACCCCTTTAGTAATAGTTTCCCTATACACAACTATTGGAGGACTAGATGTTAAATCCACGCCTTTCTCTTTTTTAATCCTATTCTCAATAACTTCTAAGTGCAATTCACCCATACCATGCATTAAATGCTCACCAGTTTCCTGATTAATCTCAATCACGATAGAAGGATCCTCCTTAGAAACCTGAACCAATACATCAATAAGCTTAGGTAAATCACTAGGCTTCTTAGCCTCGATAGCCTTCGTGATTACAGGTTCAAAAATATAACTAATAGCTTCAAAAGGCTCAGCTTCCCCTGTGAAAACAGTTTCACCAGGGTACGCATTCTTTAAACCACCAACACCAACAATATTACCCGCAGTTACGTAATCAACGATTTCTTTCTTAGCACCGTTATAAACATAGACTTGCTGAACCCTAACCTCAGTGCCTTGCTTAGCCAACTTAACAGTGTCACCTTTCTTAATAGTACCTGAGAACATACGACCAGTACAAATCTCACCTGCTTGAGGATCAATAACTACTTTAGTAACAACGAACATAGTATTACCCTTAGTGTTACAAGCTAACAAGTCCTTACCAACAGGACTCTCTAAGTCACCATGCCAAATCTTAGGAATCCTATAAGACTGAGAAAAAACAGGACTAGGATGATGCTTAATAACCGCGTCAAGAATAATTTCGTGAAGCGGAGCCTTCTTTTTTAATTCATCAGCACTATCAGATTCATACGCATTAATAATGTCAGCGAAAGTAATTCCTTTACGCTTCATGTAAGAAATACTAAGAGCCCAATTATGAAACGCAGAACCAAAACAAACACTACCATCCTGCACGTTAGTTTGCCACTTCTCACCATACTCTTTCTCAGCAATTTGCCTAATTAATCTATTAACATTAGTAATAATCTTAAC
The DNA here is from genome assembly GCA_020854775.1 of Candidatus Woesearchaeota archaeon. Taxonomy (NCBI): domain Archaea; kingdom Nanobdellati; phylum Candidatus Woesearchaeota; species Candidatus Woesearchaeota archaeon. The sequence continues at coordinate 66,202 of JAHKLZ010000025.1, forward strand.
GAATCTTTCCTGCATAGCTTCAGGAGTAAGTTTTAATTCTTTGATTAAACGATCAACTTTGTTAATAAAAAGAATAGGCTTAACCCTCTCCTTCAAAGCTTGTCTAAGAACAGTTTCAGTTTGAGGCATAATACCCTCAACTGCGCAACAAACAACTATGCAACCATCAACAGCCCTCATAGCCCTAGTAACGTCCCCTCCGAAGTCAACGTGACCAGGCGTATCAATAAGATTAATCAAATAATCTTCACCATTATACGTGTGAACCATAGAAACAGCGGCGGAATCAATAGTGATACCACGCTCTTGCTCATCCTCATGAAAATCAAGCTGTAAAGCCTTACCAGCTAAGTCCTCAGACATCATACCCGCACCTAATAAAAGATTATCAGAGAAAGTAGTCTTTCCATGATCAATGTGCGCCGCGATAGCGATATTCCTAATCTTCTTCTCGTTGTTCATCAACCCTTTTACTCTATCAACCATTTTTGCCATAAATATTCACCTATTAAAACTCCAAATTTTTTTATTTATTTATTACCCTTCCTATAAAGAAGAGCCTCATCAATCCTTGTCCAGGAATGAATTTCATCATCATTAAACCATAATTTAATTTCACGCTCAGCTTCATGAACTTCACCAGAAGCATGAATCAAATTCTGAATCGGCCTCTTACTATTATCAGCTAACTGATAAGTATCAAAACTAAAATCACCCCTGATAGTACCAGGAGCCGCGTCACCAGGACTTGTAGCCCCAACTACTTTACGAACATGAGCAACAGCGTTATGTCCCTCAAGAACAAGAGCAACAATAGGACTCATAGTTAAAAAATCAATTAATTGATTCCTAACAATTAAACCGATGTCTCGCTCAGCAGTATCAATAATTATACCTTTCTTAGCATAAGACTCCTTCTGCTTCTTACCAACAGTAACAAGCCATTCCTCATCCGCTACGTAATGATTACCCGCCAATTCCTCATTAGGATAAACCATCTTCATAGCTATAATTTTTAAACCACACCTCTCAAATCTAGAGATGAACTCACCAACTAATCCTCTTTGAACCCCGTCAGGCTTCACTAAAACCAATGTTTTCTGAATCATAAAAACTTCCTCCTCCTCACATTAAAAATAAAAAAAAAATAAAAAAAAATTATTGCTTAGTACCCTTCTTAACAGAGTGATACTCCTCAGTCCACTTAGTAGTCCTAGACTTACGCTTAAGCTTAAACATATTCTTCTCACACTTAGAGGAACAAAAATCAAAAAGTTTACCATCATTCTTAACGAACTTCTTACCTGTTCCCTTAGGTATGGATTCTTTGCAAAAATCGCATTTAGTAGCCATAATTAATCACCTAGTTATTACCCCTACCAGCCTTATTAAGAGGTCTGGCTTCTATCTCAGTTTCCCTAAGCATTAAGATATCACCTTTCTGCACAGGACCTTTAACGTTTCTTCTTAAGATTTTGTTCTTATCTCTTCCTTCAAGTATCTTACACCTGACCTGAATAGCTTCACCCCTAGAACCCGTTCTGCCAACAATTTCTTCAACGCTAGCAGGAACAGCAGGTGAAAAAGATATTCCTTTTGATTCTTCAGCCATTTTCAGATACCTCACTCAAACTCCTTTAACAAATCCTTAGCTTCCCCAGCTTCAACAATAGCAACAGCCACTGTACCAACAGGTAAACCCGCAGCAGCCCCTAGCTCCGCCCTAGAAGGAACCTCTACGCAAGGAACCTTTTTTTCTTTACAAATCATAGGTAAATGCATAACTATTTCCTTAGGAGATACATCACCTGCAAATAAAACAAGCTTAGCTTTTCCCTTCTCAACTACTTTAGTTACTTCATTAACACCTTTTTTTATTTTACCTGACTTATTAGCCAGTTCAACTGCTTGATACGCTTTTTCCGACATTTTTTTATACCTCCAAAAATTGGTAAGAGAGACGCGAATACACGAATAAACGTTAAAAAAAATAAGAAGCGTTTACCTCTCTCAGCACTTAACAAGTGCCTCATTAATCATTGGTAAACACAGGAAAACCATGACCCTTTATAAAATTTAGCAAAAAAATTAGAATAAAAAAACGCGCGAAGTTTTCAAAACCTTTAAATAAAAGAAAAAAACATGTAACATCATAAAAAGAGGTAAGTCATGAAAAAGAAGAAAGGACAAGCAGCGATAGAATTCTTAACAACTTATAGTTGGGCCATAATGGGAATACTAATAACCATAGGCGCTCTTACTTATTTTGATATTTTTAATACGAACAGATTCGTAACTGAGAGATGCGACACAGGTGCACAAATATCGTGCGTAGAAGCAGCGCTAACAGAGGAAGGAGTTTTCTTAATGAGATTAACAAATAATCATCCTGTAAGCATAACCATCACGAGCCTCAATCTTAGAAGTGAAGGAATAAATCAAGCATTCACGTTAACTGAAGAAATAGATCGAGGCGCAACAAAAATAGTAAGCGTCCCAATAAGCGGATTCGCACCTACGAGGAACAGAGAACTCATAGACTTAGACCTAAGTTATAGAAGAACCACAGGAACCAGAGAATATAACGTTTCGGGTTCAGTCGTTGTAAGACCAATATCCGCGGAAATATTCACCCCGACGCCTTAATTAATCTCTGTAATTAATTATTACTTCATCAGTTCTCTGATAAGGATTAATACTTGATTCATTAAACAAGTCACGTTTCTCAAAAGAATAAATAAGAACCCCTGTTAAAGCAATCATAGCCGCGTTATCAACCAAGAACTGATTCTCAACCACGAAGCTCTTCGCCCCTCTTTCATCGCACATAAGCCTAACCATTTCCTGAAGACGCTTATTACACGCAACGCCTCCACCAAGAATAACTTGTTTCTTATCCGTGTGAGCCAAAGCCCTCTCAGTTACTTCTGTGAGCATAGCGAAAACAGTTTCTTGAACCGAGAAACAAATATCCTCAACAGAATACTTATTTTCTTTTATTTTATGCTTCAAATTCGTTAATAAACCACCAAGAGAAATATCCATTCCTTTAACAGTGTAAGGTAACTTAATGTACTTGCCTTTCTTAGCTAACCCCTCTATCTTAGGACCAGCAGGAAAACCTAAACCAAGAACTCTACCAAGAGAATCCAAGAAATTACCAACCCCTATATCTAAGGTTTCACCAAATACTCTGTACTTCTTAGCTTCATACCCAATTATTTGAGTGTTAGCACCTGACGCGTATAAAAGAATAGGATCTTCAGCGCCAGTCATTATCCTACCAACTTCTAAGTGAGCAATACAATGATTAACAGGAATCAAAGGCTTTTTTAATCTTAAAGATAAAGTCCTAGCAAAAAAAGCACCAATCCTTAAAGAATGACCAATACCAGGACTAGCAGAAAACGCGATTAAATCAACATCCTCAATAGGAATGTTTGCTTTAGTTAAAGCGTTAATAAAAACTTCATCAAAAATCCTGACGTGATGATCAGCTACCTCCGCGGGAATCATACCTCCTTCTTCGGTTGAGAACGCTTTTTTTTCATTGCACAAAACTTTTTTTCCACGAACAATACTAACCCCGAAGGTATGAGCCGTGGTTTCAATACCTAAACAAACAAGGTTATCAAGTTCCATTCGCAAAGGAGATTTAATAACTTTTATTAATTTAATTATTATTCTTTTAAAAAAATGAAGATTCCTAATTCTTTAAGATTCACAGGTAAAGACCCAGGCATAGTAGGTTCTGAGAAGCAAAAATTATTAGATGAATTAAGAAAGAAACTAGAAGAAGAAGGACATAAATCAATAATAACTGATTCTTTAATGGGACAAGTACCTAATTTATTAATAGGAAGTTATGGGTACCCTAATGTTAATACTGGCTTCTTAGCCAGTGATTCTTTAAAAGAAGAAGACAATCCTAAGAACTGGGTTTCAAACAAAGACATAAGTATAAAAGACATAATATTAATGAGGCAGAGTCTTACTAATTCAAGATTCACAACTGACGTAAAAAATAATAATAAATTCTCTGATAACTTAAAAGAAGTAAGTCTTAGTAGTAAAGCGTTAGACGCAGAAATATTCTTTGATGGAAAAACAACTAAGGAATTTAGTTTAAACAAAGATACTTTGCCTCACGGACCCGTTGGTGCTTTAAAAAAATTAGATGTTCTTGAGAATCCTAGAATTCCTTTTCACGTACAAAGAGCAGAGTCAGATATTGATTTAAAAGCTAACGAAGCAGTTACTATTCTTAACAAAAAAGGAATAGATGAACATTTTCTTACTAAAATAATCAGTGCAGGAAATTTAGGTGTTAAGATTCAAAGAAAAATAGTTCCAACTAAGTGGTCTATAACTTTGGTTGATGATTCTTTAGGAAAGAATTACATAAATAAAATAAAGGATTTTGAGAATCACGATTATTGTTTCTTTGAAGGATCTTATTTAGGAAATTATTATTTTTGTTTAATATTCCCCGGGCCTTGGAGTTTTGAATTGTTTGAAACGTACGTGGGAAATCTTAATAATTCAAGTAATTATGAAAGTGCTAGTGATTATGAAAGTCCTTTCGGAAGAAAGAGTTACGCGTTTAATACTAGTGGAGGATATTATGCTTCTAGACTCGCTGTTCTTGAATATTTTTTAAAGAAAAAAATGAAGGGCAGAGTATTAATGTTTAGGTTCATAACTGAGGAGTATTGGGCTCCTTTAGGGGTGTGGGTTGTTCGCGAAGCGTCTAGGAACGCTTTTAAATCAAATCCTTTGTTTTTTGAAGAAAAAAGCAAAATGTTGAATCATGTATTTGTAAAAGCTTTAAAGAGTTTTAAGATAAACGTTAATCATTTGTATAGACAGAGTAAATTGGTTAAGGATTTGGCAGAGCAAAAAACCCTGACCTAGAAACAACAAAAAACATTGATTAATACGATTGAAAAAAACAACAGACTTCTTTTTATCCTTTTTTTGTCCATCACATTCGTTTTATCTTTATAAAAAGTGGCGTTTTTATATATTTAGTGTTTTTCACCACAAAGTTTTTAATATGTTCTTCATTACTGTAATAGTCTGCTTTACATTTCGTGCTTAAAGAAGCACGTTAAAAATACGAGCCAGAAATGAGTTAACCGAAAAAATCACGGATAACCAAACAAAAACTTTATATATTCATAAAGGCAGGAACCTAGAGGTATGCGATAACCAATAAAGGATAACAGTGAAAAGATCCCAAAGGTCTTTTTTCTAAGCAAGAACGTTAAGATTCAAAGGTAAAAATTACTTTAGACCTTTTAATCCAACAATCCCGTCCTTTAAATAAAAGAGGCTTAGCGACAAAAAAGCAGAAAACAAGAGAAAAATGAACAAAAAAAACGAGAACTTACTAAAAAAAGTCGTGGTTGAACTAGTATCTGAAGACGCTTTACCAATAGTAAATTATCTAAAAGGAAAAACTCGTATCTCCGAATTCGTAATCGCTGAGGAATTAGAAATAGAGATACATAAAACAAGATTCTTACTTTACAAATTATTAGATCATAACATAGTTTCATTCATTAGAAAAAAAGACAAAATAAAAGGATGGTACATTTGTTACTGGGACTTAAACGAAGACATGCTTCCTTATCTAAATGAAAAAATAAAAGAAGAACAACTCGATAAATTAACAGAAAGATTAGAAAGAGAAGAAAGAAATCAATTCTACATGTGCAGAAGCGCGTGCGCAAGAATGGACTTTGATAAAGCAGTAGGATTCAACTTTAAATGCCCAGAATGCGGAGAAATAATGAATCATCAAGATAATCAAAGAACAATAATTTTCTTAAGAGAAAGAATACAAGAACTAGAATCAGATCCTGACATTCAAAGAAAAAGAAGCAGAGCATCATTCAAAATATGAACAACACATATCCTTCTAAAAAAAAACTATTTTACCTAAATAAAAATTATAAATAAACAATCCAAAAAAAATTTGAGGTGAACAAATGGCAAAAAAGAAATCAAGCAAAGGAAAAAAAGAAATCAACATAAATCTTAGTTATGATGATGACATAAAAAAAGAATGTAAAAATATTAATTGGAACAAACACGTAACATGCACAACTAGTAATGGATGCGGAGGAGCATTTTATTTTCTAGGATTCTTAGGCGCAGCTATATATTACGTGTCACAAGCCACAGGTTTCTGGGCAGGCGTACTAGGAATATTAAAAGCATTAGTTTGGCCAGCATTCTTAGTGTTTGAATTACTAACATTCATAGGATTGTAAATAATTTTTTTATTTTTTTATTTAATAACTTTTTTTCTTATTAGTTATAAAACAAAAATATAAAACTCGTAAAGAAACACTACTTAATATGAAATTAAAAAAAGATTTGGAAATAATAGGAAAATCCTTGTTTATAACAAACAAGAAAATACTTATTTTATCAGATCTACACATAGGACAAGATGAATCAATGAATGCTAACGGATTCTTAGTACCTAGGTTTCAATACGATGACTTGTTTAAAGAAACACAACAAATAATAAGAAAAACAAAACCAAAAATAATAATTCTGAACGGAGACATAAAACACGAGTTTTCAGGAATACTACGAGAAGAATGGAAACGCGTAAAAGAATACATTGATTATTTACAAAGAAAAAGCGAAGTAATACTCATTAAAGGAAATCACGACTCAATACTAAAACCATTAGCAGAAAAACAAGGAATACAAATGGTTAATCATTATTTAATAAATAATTTGTTCGTGTGTCACGGAGACAAAATAATAAAGAATAATGATTACAAAAAAAGCAAAACAATAATCATAGGTCATGAACACCCCGCGGTGACTCTGAGAGAAGGTGTAAGAACAGAAAAATATAGATGCTTCTTGATAGGAAAATACGAAGATAAAGAATTAGTAGTTATGCCCGCTATGAATCCATCAAGTGAAGGATCAGACATCTTAAATCAAAAACCGTTAAGTCCTTATCTTAAAGGAAATAAGGAATTAAAAAAATTCAAAGTAATAATAATAGAAGAAAATCAAACATATGACTTTGGAAAACTAGAAGATTTAGAAGAATAAAATTCGATTAACGCATTTATAAATTCTATTTCGAAAATTTTCACATATAATCTTCTTTTAATGTTTTTAAAATTTTCTTAATCCTGCTTTCAATTTTCTTTTTTGAAAAAGCAATATGATCTTCATCATACATACCATATTCACATATTAAAGAAACATTTCCTAAAGCTTCCAACATGATTTTTGACAATATTTCATTAGATGAAAGTTGAGAATAACTAAGTAAACCTGAATATTGCTCATCTATCTTTTTTGCTTTTTCTTTAATTTCATCACTATTAGGATTATTAATAAAAGAAGAAAAAACTAAAATAAGTTCTTTTTTTAAATCCATTATTTCTTTATCTTCCATTTTATTTCAATATTTTTTTAATGTAATCAGGCAGCATTAAATCAGCCATGGCGGCATCATAACCATTAATTGGAATTTTATCTTTTCTATCATAAGACCTCCAATGTGCTGTCCCACCAGGACCTTCATGCATATGTAATTGAACACCTGATACAGGAAAATCTCTAATTGTTAAATTAGGATTAAAACCAGATAAATTATTATCTTCATTATTTAAAAAGTTTGTTGTGTAATCAGGCATTTTTAGTTTAGGTTTGAAATTAATACCAATATTCTTCAAAACATAATCATCATTTATATAATTTAAACCAGAATAATCATTAACAGACTTCGGCTTATTCAAATCATCAAAAACACTCTTATACTTACTTAAAGGCTCATCTTTCTCAAACAAATAATTATTCACACTAAAATTATTAACACTCTTCCAAGAATTAAGATTATTAAGAGCATCAAATCCACTTTTATTCAACAAATCAAAATCAACATTAGGCCTATAATCGCCTAAATTAAAATAATCAAACTTCTTTTCTGGTTTATCAAAATCTAAATTTAACATAGGTGTAAAATTATTAACTGAATCTAATTGATTCACCGTATCAATGTAGCTCGGCAATTTAAATTCTGAATCAATAGATGAAGATACATCCTCTAATTTCTTAGCAAAACTAGTAAGTAAATAATCTTCTACTTTAGGTGATTTTAATTCAGGTCCATTTTGTAAATCAAACAATTTTGTTTGTAATGAGCCTGATTGTACACCTAGAATTTTTTCATAACTTGCAGTTTTTATTATTGTATCAAACTCTAAAGGTTTAGGTATAAAATCTGTTAAAGATTTTTTTTCAGAAACTATATCATTCCATAAAAAATCTGAATTCATACTAGCCGAAGTTTGAGGCACTACAGGATCTGGTTTGTTTAAATTAAATTGAAAATTATTTGTTACTTCCCGATAACTAGGTTCTGAAAAATTTGAAGCTATCGAACCTGATGCTCTTTCTAGTTTGTTTTTAAAAGCAGAATCTAAACTATCATGTAAGTTTTTATTTATATTATCGTAATAATCATTTCTGTGCATTAAAGGTTGAGGATTTGTTAAACCAAAATTTGGTTGCACTTGTACGTTAATATTCGTATTAATACTCCCAGTCATTTTTTTACCTTTTAATTATGTTTTCAGCTTTTTTGTAATAATTAACAAAATCTCCAAAATTTTTTTGCACATCTTGTTTTTGATAATTTCTCGTTTCAAATAGTAATTCTTCAGCCTTAGATCTAGGACAATTAATTAAATCATTAAATATTATAGGCGCTTGTTTTTTTTCGTATCTTTTTGCAGAAGCATAATAACTCAAAGCGTAATTCAACTGATTTATTGCTTTATCAAAATTAGAAGATTTGATATTTGGTTCTTGTTGTTTTAAAATTGTTCTTTTTATTTCTTCAAAGTTTATATCATTATTTACTTTTTCTAATAATAATTCATATTTTATTTGAACTATCAATTGCTCTGTTTGAATCAGACTTTCTACACTTCTTTTCTTTATATAATCTATAGCCGTACTATTTGGTTTGTTATTTAACAAATAATTTTTTGAGTATTGTTCAATTTCTCTATTTCCTTTTATTGTGTAACCTGTAAGTATTGGTTCCGTAAAATCAATATCCCACAGCTGTACTTTACAATACACCTCTTGCAATGATACTTGATTTATATCAAATAATTGTTTATTCCTATAATTAATTGTTTTTTCTTTAGGAGGTTTATCATATATTATGAATAAATCTATATCTCTTGCTTTTTCAAGTTTTTTTGTAGATGAACCATATTTTAAAGCACTAAGCATAACTGAATCCTTTGAAATTATGTTTTCCCAATCATCATTAGTTAAAACACTCATATATCTATCCAGTTAATATGATTCGAACTTGTTAAAAAGCCTCACTCATAAAATTTCGAAAGATTTCCGAGAACAAATAAAAGAAACCAACAAATTTCCGAGAACTCGACGAAAAGAAAAAAAAACCACTAGTCAATTCTAGGTAATGTTTTTAAAATCCTCTTAATTCCTTTATATGTAGGAGCCTCATTCTAAAAAATCCTATTTAAAAAAAATGAGCAACAAAATAATTACCCAAACAAAGAAGTACAAAGATGAAGAAATCCTAAACTTGTTCAATCCACTAATGAAGAAGTGGTGGACAAATACTTTCAAAGAATTTTCACCCCCACAAAAATATTCAATAATGAACATACATAATAGAGAAAACACGTTAGTATCAAGCCCTACGGGTTCAGGAAAAACACTGAGCGCGTTCGCCGCGATAATAAACGAGTTAACCTCTTTAATATTAAATCATAAATTAGAAGATAAAGTGTACTGCATATACATAAGTCCACTAAAAGCACTTGGTAACGACATAGAAAAAAATCTTAATGACCCTTTAAAACAAATAAATACTATATTCGAAGAAAAAACAAAAAAGAAATTAGGCATAAGAGTAGGAGTGAGAACAGGAGATACTAGCGCCGCGGACAAAGCAAAAATGCTAAGAAAACCACCTCACATATTAATTACTACGCCTGAGTCTTTCGCGATTATGCTTACAACTACTAAGTTCAGAGAAAAATTAGCAAGCGCTGAATGGGTAATAGTAGATGAAGTTCATTCTTTAGCAGATAATAAAAGAGGAACACATCTAAGCATAAGCTTAGAAAGAATGGCCGCGACGAACGAGTTCTGCAGAATAGGATTAAGCGCCACTGTTTCCCCACTAGATGAAGTCGCAAAGTTCTTAGTTGGATACGAAGACCCTGATAAAGACATTAATAGGCCTTGCAAAATAATAGATGTTAATTACTTAAAAAAATTAGACTTAAAAGTTCTCAGCCCAGTTAAGAGCTTAATTAATTCTTCTTTTCAAGAAATACACAATTCTACTTATAGAATAATGAACGACTTAATACAAAATCATAGAACCACTCTTATTTTTACAAATACCAGGAGCGCGACTGAACGCGTAGTTCACCAATTAAAAGATAAATATCCTGATACTTACATGAAAATAAAAGAAGTAGAAGCAGAACCAATAGAAGAAAAAGAAGATTACGAAAATGGAGACTCAGAAGAAATAAGAAAAGACACTTCTTACATAGGCGCGCATCACGGCTCATTAAGTCAAGAATTAAGATTAAACATAGAGAACCGATTAAAAAATGGAGAATTAAAAGCTGTAGTTTCTTCAACTTCCTTAGAGCTAGGAATAGACATAGGATACATAGACTTAGTAATACTAATGGGAAGTCCTAAGAGTGTGGCTCGCGCTTTGCAAAGAATAGGCCGATCAGGACACAAATTAGATGATGAATCAAAAGGAAGAATAGTCGCGATGGACCGAGATGACTTAGTTGAGTGTTCAGTTTTATTAAAAGCAGCTATTGATAAAAAAATAGACAAAATACAAGTTCCAAGAAATGTTTACGACGTGTTAGCCCAACAATTATTTGGATTAGCACTAGAAGACAGAATAAAAGTAAAAGACGCATACGCAATAATAAAAAAGAGTTATTCTTACAAAGATCTTAAGCGAGAAGACTTCCAAGAAGTAATAAAGTATTTGTCAGGCGAATACGCGTCATTAGAAGATAGAAACGTTTACGCAAAGATTTGGTACGATGAAGAAACAGGCGAAATGGGAAAAAAAGGAAAATTAGCCCGCGTACTATACATGACTAACGTAGGAACCATACCTGATGAAACAAACGTGAAAGTAAAAATAGGAAAACAATTCATAGGAAGCATAGCCGAGCCATTCCTTGAAAGATTAAAAAGAGGAGACGTATTCGTATTAGGCGGACAAACATATGAATACAAGTACGCACAAGGAATGACTGCTTTCGTAAGCACAAGCATAAATAGGCCTCCAACAGTTCCTAGTTGGTTCTCAGAGATGCTACCTTTAAGCTTTGACTTAGCAATGGAGATACAAAAATTTAGAAGATACCTAGAAGAACTTTTTGCGTCAAAAACAAAAAAAGAAGAAATAATGCAATTCATACACGATTATTTATACGTAGATGAATACGGCGCGGAAAGCATCTACGAATACTTATGGGAACAATACAACTATGCAGAGATACCACATGACAAAAAAATCGTGGTGGAACACTACGACGACGCAAAAAACAAATACATAATATTCCACACATTATACGGAAGAAGAACAAACGACGTGTTAAGCAGAGCCCTAGGATTCGTAGTAAGCAAAATGACGGGTAAAGACGTAGAAATAAACATAACAGATAACGGATTCTACTTATTAGTTCCAAGAAGCAGAAACATACAAGTATCAAGAGCATTCTCAATGCTAAAAGAAGACAACTTACGAGACATAATGAAACACGCACTAGACAAAACAGAAGTACTAGGAAGAAGATTCAGACACTGCGCGGCTCGCTCATTAATGATACTAAGAAACTACAGAGGAAGAAATAAAAGCGTATCAAGACAACAACTAAACTCCCGATTATTAATAAGCGCAGTAAAAAGAATAAGCAACGACTTCATAATATTAAGAGAAGCAAGACGCGAAGTACTAGAAGACTTAATGGACATAAAACACGCAGAACAAATACTAAAAGAAATAGAAAACCAAAAAATAGAAATAAAAGAAATCCACACAGAAATACCAAGCCCATTCGCATTCAACCTAATAAGCATGGGCTACACAGACATCATGAAAATGGAAGACAAACAAACATTCCTAAAAAACATGCACAACCAAGTACTAGCAAAAATCAGCCTAAACAAAAATAAACAAAAATAAAAACTTTGATTTACACAATCTTATTTTTCTTCACGAATTTAAACGAGCCACTCAAAAAAAAAAAAATGAATAATAACTAAAAATCATCAAGAGGACTCTTAATCTTACAAAGCTCACGATTAGAAACCTTAGTATAAATCTCAGTAGTAGAAACATCGCTATGACCTAACAATTTCTGAATAAACCTAATATCTGTACCTTGTTCCAATAAATGTGTAGCAAAACTATGACGAAGCATATGCGGATGAACCTTAACACCTATTTTTTTACCCAACTCATCAAGAACCTTCTGAACAGCCTTCTTCGTGTATTTTCCATTACGACCTTCAAAAACATAATTTGTTTTGAATTCGTAAGTAGAATAATATTTTAACAAATCCATTTTGATAGATTCGGAAAGCAAAGTAATCCTATCCTTAGAACCCTTACCACGAACAACATTAATAATGTCACGATCAAAATCAATATTTTTACGCTTCAAATCAATCAACTCCTGCAACCTTAATCCAGAAGAATAAAGCATTTTCACCAACAACTTATGTTTAATGTTATCCGTAGCGTTAATCAAATCCTTAATTTGCTCCTTAGACAAAACCTTCGGCAAACTCTTAGCTTTCTTTTTTATAGGAACCTCTTCCAAAGAAAAAGGTTTTTTCAAAACTTCGCGAAAAAAGAAACTAATCGAAGCGTAATGCAAACGACTGGAATTAGTAGAAACATCCAAACTAAGCAAATAATACTTAACACCCTCATTGTCAAGATTAAGTGAACTTTTGTTTTTGTTGATGAAATCTAAGAAACGCGAAACACAAAAACTGTACGTCTTAATAGTTTGAGAACTAAATCCTTTCAAGACGCAGACATCCCTAAGATCAGACAAATATTTCTTTTTTGTTTCAAAATAATCCTCGCCAAAAGTATAATTCATTTTAGAACAAAAGAAAAACAAACATCTTAAAAATGACTCTCACCAAAAATCCGGAAAAATAAAACAAAAAAAAACCCCAGAAACCGGAAAAAACGATTAAATCAAAGCTTAATTTAATTAAAACAAAACCTTAAACAACACCCACTAACATCTATTCAGCTCTACAAAGTAGACATAATAGATGTTAGCCAAAATTTTCTTACTGCCTCCTCCGTCGGTAAACCTACGAATCCAAAAAGATAGGTGCCTTCGTTAAATCGAGAAAGAGAAAACGGTTTTTCAATAGCAAAGCTACTAAACCTAACAATGATTTAACGACTACATTTCATTCCGTCCAAATTTTTACTTACTTTAAACGGACGAGAGAGGGGGCTGGTGCTACGCACATATACACTCCCTACAGTCGAAAGTTAATAAACAAGGAGGTGAGGAAAACTCAAATTATTTCTGAATCTTTAAATCTTCTTCCATTCTATCTCCAAAAACATTCGGATCATTCTGATTATAAAATGGCAATCCAATTATCTTAAAATCTTTATTTTCGTAGTAACTATCTAAACCTTCTATTTTGAATTTTTTTCTCATATCTAATAAAAATTCTTCTTTCCAAGCATCTTTTTCTTTAAAGCCCTCTCCTTTTGGTTCAACAAATATCTGATACCCTACTTCTTTTTTTGTATTATTCTCTGTTAAGAATAAAATAAAATCTGGTTCAAAAACCCTACCTTTTTTAAAATCATAAAGCTTAACTTCTCGTTCATTTCTAATCAAAAATATATTTTTGTGTGTTTTAGATAATTGCCTTATTTTAGTATCCATAAACTCTACTAAACTTTTTTCTTCAGGGGTTCCAAAGTTAGATTCAAAAACATACCAATCTTTATCCTTCAAAAATTCTTCTTGTCCTTGCTCTCTTGAACTTCCCTTCTTTATTTCTAATGTTTTTTCTCGAATAGTTTCCTTAATTTTATATTTTGGATAGAATTTATGGGATCCTTTATAAATTGATGAATTTTGTTTTATTTCTTCTTCCAATTGATTTAATAGGCTAATAATAGCATCCAAAAAATCTTGATTAGATATGTTTTCCAAATTTTGCTTAGTTCCATTAAAATCAATCCTTAGATTTGAAAATAAATTTTTATTCTGAATAAAATCATTCATTGAATTCAATGATGGCAAGAATTCACTTAAACTTTCAAAAGTGAAAAATTTGTTTTTTGATAAAGCTTTTTTTATCAAATGTGGGCTATATTTATTTATTTCTTGTATATAAAAAGTTTTAATTTCTGTCTTAACTATGCCATTTTCTTTTTTTTCTTCAAAAGCTGTTTCTTCTTTTACTCTTCCTGTGACTAAAGAAAAGGTTATATTTTTTTTAGAAACACCTAATTCATCAATGTTGCATATTTTTGAAAAATCAACTTCATATTTGTCATTTGCATAAATGTTTCCATATTTATATAACGATTCTTGCTTAAATTTATCCTTTAATTTAAGTTTTTTCTTAACAGTATCTCCTTCATCCAACCAACCTTGGCTTTTTAGTGTTTGTGTTATTTCTGAGATATATCTTGATTTTTCTCCAGGATGACAATGATAATGAACTTCTTCTAATATTCTTAAATCATTATCTAAATCACTATCAAATTTTCTCTTATCTTTTTGCATTTCTTTAAAATTAAATGGGCAATATCTTGCACCCCTCCCGATTAATTGTGCTTCTTGAATCGTAGTTTTTCCCGGTTTTCTCTTATTGGTTCCTCCCATTGTTTGACCAGTATATAACCTTACAATATCAAATAAATTTAAAACATCCCATCCTTCTGTTAATTTATTAACTGTGAAAATCACCCTTATATTATTACCTTCATTTTCTAAAGAATTTAAAACATCCTGCTGATTTAATATTTCAACAACATCCTTTTCTTTTATTGTTTTTTTATCTAAATCTTCTTCGTTTGTTAGAAGACTTTTTTCTTTAGAAAAAGATTTTTTTAGAAGTGATATCAATTGATTATCTGAGATATTCTCTCTTTTGAAAAAAGAAAATATTGTCTTTATTAATTCATTATTGCTTCTATTCTCTTTAATTTTTTTAATGTCTTCGTTATTTAGATTATTAATAATTTCTCTAAATTCGAAAAAATTGTTTTTACTTTCTTCAATTGTATTTTTCGATTTAAATAATATTACAGGTTTAAAATTTGTCAAATCTTTTATTTTGCTTTTGATTGCTACTTGCCTTCTATATTCATTTAAAATTATTGCCTGCAATATCCTTTCCTTTTTGTTAAAATCACTTTCTAATAATTTTATCTCTTTTGAGTAACCATTTTTTCTAAATTCTTCTAAATCATAACGATATAATATTTTATCCTTATATTTATTGCGAACATATTGATTATCTATTTCTACTGTTGCAGTAAATTCTAAAAGAAGATTTCTTGAATTTTTATTTAACGCCTTAATAACGGTTCCTTCCCAGTTTTCTTTTTCTTCATCTTCCTGTGTTTTTGTGGATACATTTAAATGATGTGCTTCATCAGCAATAAAAACCGTTTTATTATTTTCAAAATCTTCAAAAGTTAATGAATTTTCTTTTAATGTACATAAATCTCCATGAAATTTTTGGATTGTTGTAAAGAAAATATTAATATTTTTACTAGATGTTGCTACTAAATCATTTGTTTCCTTGATTTTTACTTTTTCATTATCGACTTCAATATTTTGACCAAATAGATATTTTTCATTTAGATCATCTAAAAAATTTTTCTTTGTTTTTTCAATTATATTCTTCGAATTAACAAAAAATACAAAATTTCTATAACCTTTTTTATAGAGGTTTAGAATTAGCCCAGCCATTATTAGGGTTTTTCCAGAACCAGTCGCCATATTAAATAAAATATGTTTCGGCCATTTTTCATCTTTTTCATAATAATAGAAAAATCTTCTAAATGCTTCTTTTTGATACTTTCTAAGATTAAACTTTGGATTAATATTTTCTCTAATCTCTTGTGGCATTTCAGGATATTTCTCTTCCAAAATTCCTTCCTCTGACAGAATATTATATGTTTCATAGAGGACTTTATTTTCCACCATCTTAATCTTCCTCACCAATTAATTTATTTTTCAACGAAATAAGATCATCAAGTTGTCTAATTATTACATCATACTTCGGATAGTGAACTTTTTTCCCTTTTAATACAGTTCCAGTTTCTCTAAATTCAGCAATTTTAACAAATTTTTCCTTAGTCAACCAGCCAATAAGATAAAGTCTTTTAGTATCATTTTTATTGTATAATTTTGAAAAAACATAAATTTCGATTGGCCTTTTTATTTGATCAGATGTCACTTCACATCTCCAGTCATCTTGAGGATTATAGAATATTTCTTGCGTTTTTACATCAATTATAATATTTTTTATTAAAAAGTCCCCTTGATCTGGTGAACCGGCTATTTTTTCTCCTAAATATTCTCCCTTTATATTTTCTTCTTCACACCATTTTTTAAAAATAAATTCTCCAACATATCCTATGGCAATTTTTTCGATTCTTTCAGATTCGCTAAGCCTAATGTCTCTCTTATATTCTGTTTTAATCCTTTCTTTGGCCATCTCTATTGCTTTATCCCACATCTCACTGTCGCATTCTACAATATATGAACCACTAATAGATGCCATTTTACCTACCTTTGTAAAAAAGTTTATTCAACTCTTTATCTTCTTTTGAAACTTTATATTGAGAATCTTCAATTTCTGTTAAATTGACATATAGTTGATTTTTATCCAACATCTCAACAAGTTTTTTCTTTTGCTCTGCCAAACTTAATTTTTCAAAATCTCCTTTATTGTCATTAAATTTCTTAATATTAACATCATAATTTAAGAAATAGTTCACACACATTTCTTCCCATATTTTGAGAAGATACACTGTATTTTTTGCATCTTGGATCTTATCAATAGCTTCTTGATTGCATTTTAAAAGTTCGCAAAACACATAAGGAATATCTCCAAATCTTTTCTTTAATATTTTTTGAGTATTTTCCAGTTGTTCCACTAAAATAAATTGCCTTTTTAATTGATTTGCCATATATCCTGTTGTTCCTGCTCCAGCAAAAAAGTCTAAAACTATATCTCCTTCGTTGGAAGATGATTCGATAATTCTCTGCATTAATTTATAGGGTTTTTCTGTTAAATAACCAGTTCTTTTTCTTCCATCAGAACGTATTCTTGCAGCAACAGCTATCTTTAACCAATCATCATTATCAAAATTTTCATTTTCTTTGTAGATTTGTTCAATCTCTTGCAAAAGCTCATCTTTATTTTTATAATACCACCAATCCTCGGGAATTTTTCCTTTTGATGTATAAGATTCACTGACATCAGAAGTCATTTCATTATTAAAGCCGCCAACATGAACCTCTGATTTAATCTTTATTTTTTCACCATTAAATGTCCATGTATCCCCTTTTCTATACCATAAAATAGTATCATGCTTTCGATTAAATTGCCTCATTTTGGGAGAACCTGGCCCAGTATAACACCAAATAATTTCATTAATAAGATGATCCCTTCCAAAGATATCATCTAAGAGTAATTTACAGTAATGGGACTCATGCCAATCCAAATGAACAAAAATAGTCCCATCGTCTGTTAACAATTCTTTTGCCACTTCTAGCCTATTCTTCATAAAAGTTAACCAGGTTGAGTGGGAAAACTTATCATTATATGCAAAACTATCTAGTTCCGTATTATATGGTGGATCTAAATATATTATCTTAATTTTTCCACTAAATTCTTTTTTTAATGAATGTAATGTTAAAAGATTGTTACCCTTAATTATCAGATTGTCTTTAATGGTTCCCTTTCCATCTCTATTAAAATCTTTAACTTTTTCTTCTCCTTTTGCAGTAAATCTATTAAAATTTGTTAAAACTTTTGGATCTTCTAATCTATCAATTTCATCTTTATCTAAAATCTCATTAAAGAATATCTCATTTCTATCCTCTTCTTCTTTAGTCATTCCACCTTCTAAAATACAATCTTTAAATGGCCAAACGAGAGCAACTTCTTCCCTTATCTTCATAAATTTATTTGATATTGTTAATCCAATTTTTTGAGAAAATTGAGTATAAGAACTTCCAAGGAGATTTTTTTCCATTGAATCTACAAATTTGTTAATATCAAAAACATATAAATCTTTGATTTTCTTAAAGAAAAAATCGATAAACTCTTTCTCTGAACTTAATAATTCTATTAATTTCTCATCCAATTGATATGCTTTGTTAATAACTTCTCCTTTAATTAAATTATCTCCTTCATCAATAAAGCGTTTATCCTCTCTTAATTTCTTTTCTAATCTTTGATAAAATCCATTTTTTGTCATTGTGATTTCGCCCCCTCTCTAAGTTGTTTTTCTATCATGATTTCAAATTGACGAGAAACTATTAATCCTTTCTTCTTGCAGTATTCTCTATACTTATCATATAAGTCTGAATTGACTTTAAGAGTAATGTTTTTTGTATTCATATTCCCCACCTAATAAGCAAATGCTAACACATATTTATAAATATTACTATTACTATGTTCTTTTTCAGAAAAAGAACCAAAAGCCCCCTCTCTCGTCCTAACGGACATATTGTCTGCTACGCAGTAATTGATATTAAAGTAAGTAAAAACTACGGCACCTATCTGATTCTTCGGCAGTAAGAAAACTCTGCGCTCCACTTCGTTCCGCTTGGGGACGCTGCGCTTTCGTCGCTACGCTCCTCACCCTCGGCTAACAGGAATTTAACGGTTCGGGGCTCGGCTCGCCCCTCTCCCAAATCGTTTAATGTTCTCCGCTTCGCTCCGAACTTAAACGACTTCGTTAAATTCCGATGTTATATTCAATCGTCATATCAATTTACTAAAACTAAACGGGGGGAGCCGTCGCGTCCTTCGGACATATAGTCTCGCCTTCGGCTCGCAGAAAAACTTCTCTTAACCGACCAACGAAAACGGAAACCAAATTTTCTGCGG